>JAICUE010000045.1 GCA_025936015.1 Gemmatimonadaceae bacterium | reverse complement strand
CGCCGCCGCTCTCCCGCACGACTCGCTATCTTTTGAACTAATGCCGAGCACTCCTTCCGCCACCGCCGTTGCGCAGCATGTAGTGCCGCGCCTCGAGTGGAACGAGGAGAGGGGCTTCGATGCATCGCGCGAAGTTCGCGAGCGCGCCCTCGAATTGGGGGTGGGCGGGTTCGTGCTTTCCCCCGCGCCGCAGGACGATGTTCGTGCGTTGACCAAGGAGCTGCGCACGCGCACGAAGCAGCCCCTCCTCATCGCCGCGACCATGGAGCGCGGTGCCGGTCAGGCCCTCGGCGGCGCGACTGGTCTGCCACCTCTCGCCGCGCTCGCTGCACTCGGCGACGCCGACGCCGTTCGCAAGGCCGCGCGCCTGACGGCGCGTGAGGCGCGGACCCTCGGCGTCACCTGGGCTCTCGCGCCGGTACTCGACCTCGACCTGAATCTCGAGAACCCGATCGTCGGGTCGCGGTCGTTCGGCGCCGATCCCGCGCTCGTCGCGAAGCTCGGAGCCGCCTGGATCGAGGCGTGTCAGCAGGAAGGAGTGCTCGCATGCGCGAAACACTTTCCGGGGCATGGCCGCACCGCGACCGACTCCCACCTCGAGCGGCCGTCCGTTCGCGTCACGCGCCACGAGTTGATGGAGCGAGACCTCATCCCCTTCCGTGCGGCCATCAAGGCCGGCGTCGCGTCGGTGATGACGGCACACGTCGCCTTTCCCTCGCTCGATCCCGCCGGCCCGCCGGCGACGCTCTCGATGGCGATCGTCCGCGTGCTCCTGCGCGAGCGTCTCGGGTTCGACGGCCTGGTGGTCACCGACTCCCTCGACATGCGGGGCCTGACCTCGACCGTCTCGGAGCAGGATGCGGCGGTCGCCGCGCTCTTCGCCGGCTGCGATCTCGTCCTGATGCCGACCGACCTCGACGCGACCGTGGCCGCGCTCAATGAAGCGATCGTCGCGGGCACCCTCGATGGCGAGCTGTTGCTCCGGTCGCAGCGCCGCCGCCTGAAGTGGGCGCAGTGGGCGGCCCCGCCGAGCGATTGGCGCAAGGCATCGACCTTCGACGTCGCGACAGGCCACGACCTCGCCGAGAAGGTCATCTCGACGGCGCGCGGCGAGGTCTCGCCGCTCGCCGGGTCCCTCGAGCTCCTCGTCATCGACGACGACTCCGGTAGCCGAAAGGCGCCTAACCGCGACACGCTCGCGACAGCATTGCGCGCCTCCGGCTTCGTCGTGCGCGAACCCGGGCCGCTCGCCGCTGGTGCGACAAGACTCGTTGCGGTCTTCGGTGACGTGCTCGGTGGGAAGGGACGTCCGGGCTATACCGCAGCCACAATCGCTGCGGTGAATGCCGGGGTCGCCGAGGCAGAGGCGCAGGGGCGACGCTCAGTGGTGATTCAGTTCGGCCACCCGCGTCTTGCCGGTGAGCTCCGGGGCGAGACCCTCGTCACCGCCTGGAGCGGCGAGCGCGCGATGCAGGAGGCTGCCGCGCGCTGGCTCGCCCGCAAGCGGGGGTGAGCTCCGATATGCTCCCGTGCTCCGAATCAGAGCATTGGGAGCATCAGGGCTGGGTTGCTCGGTGCTCCCTAGTGCAGAAGCGCGCTGACAGCCGGCGCTGGCACCGCATAGACTACTCGACCGCCGACGTCGCGTGCTCCGCCATAGACGATCCCGGCGATCGAGCCGGTCGCGTCGAAGACCGGGCTGCCACTCGAGCCCTCGGTAGCGAACGCATCGATCTGGAGCGCACCGGTTGAAGACCCGGAGACGGTGCCAACGCCGAGGGTGCTCCGGACCGTGGCGCTGTCCATGCTCCCGCCCGCCGGTGCAGACTCGACGACTGGAAATCCGATGATTGCGACGGGCGCGCCAACTGCGGGAGCATCCGATGCGACGTTGGCGACGAACGGATACGGGCCCTCGCGGTCAATCTGGAGCATCGCCAAGTCGCCGTCTGCCGCGACGCGGGCTATGTGCGCCGGCAGCCACTCCCTGGTGTCAGCGTAGGCCACGGCAATCCGCCGCGGGAGCACGCCATCCATGCTCCGGATCAGGTGACGGTTCGTCACGATGGCCCCAGCTGCGGTGACTCCGACTCCAGAGCCGGAAAACAGCTGCCCGTCCGGCATCTCGACGGCGATCATGACGACTGCCTTCCCGCTCGTCCGGGCGATCGCCTCGTAATCGATCCGCGCCGCGACTGCGATCGCCCCTCGGCGCGATTCTGTCTTCGCGATCTGCGCCGACAGGAGGCGGACGGCCGCGCCGCTTCGCTCGGATGCGAGCTCAGTGCGAAGCCGCTCGCTCTCGCGCTTCGTCGCCGTGAGGGCCGAGTCGAGGCCGGCCAGCCGTCCGCTCATCGAACGCAGATCGCGGTCGATCGCGGAGCTGAGTGAGTCGTTCCTTGCCCGGAGGACGCCGAGCTCGGTGCTGCGCGCCGCGTCGGCGCGGCGCGCGGAGACCAGGGCAACAGCCCCCGCGCCGATGGCCAGGACGACCGCGGCGACGAGCGCCGCGCGGAGCCCGCGCGTCTGTCGGCCGACTGCAACCGCGACGCGCTCGGTGGTCGAGCCCTTCGTCGTCGCCGCTGCGGGAGCAGCCTGCGTCTCGACGCGGATCTTCGGACCCCGGGCGCCGAGCCTGACGACGTCGCCGTCGCTGAGCGCCTGCTCGCCGCGAACGCGACTGTCGTTGACGTAGACGCCGTTCGTGCTGTTCGTGTCACGGACGATCGCCACGCCGTTTTCCATCCGCAGTTCGGCGTGATGCGCCGAGACCTCGGTGTCCGCGGTCGGGTCGAAGCGAATGTCGCAGCGCGGGTCGCGGCCAAGCGTGATGCCCGCCGGTCCAACGTCGCGCGTTTGTCCGGCGAGCGTCCCCGTCAGGATCGCCAGCCGGGCGCTCACGGACCGAATGTCAGGCGGTCGCGGAAGACCCAGGCCGCCGCGGCCAGCGCGGCGATGATGAGGAGGACGACCATCGTGCGCCGCTGCTTCCGGACGGTCGCCATCTCCGCCGTCGTCATCCGGGCGATCGCCGTCCGCTCGCCGCTGATGATGCCGCGATTGGCCGCCGGAGTCGCGCCCTGTCCGCGGAAGGGCTCCATCGGGATCGTCGGCGTCACGTCGCCCTGCGATCCGAAGACCTGATGCCCGACGGCGTCGCCGGCCGCCGCGCTCGAGAGCGCGTCGCCGTCGAAGCGGGCGATCACCACGGTGATGTTGTCCGGCCCACCGTTATGATTCGCCCGGTCGATGAGCCGCTTGCACGCGATCTTGAGATCGCGTTCCTCGGTGACGATGCGCGCGATCTCGTCGGGCCGGACGAGGCCGGAGAGTCCGTCGCTGCAGAGCACGAGGGTGTCGCCCTTCCGGACCTGCTGGTGGGTGATCTCCGTTCGGATCGACGGCTCGGGCCCGAGCGCCTGCAGGATGATGTTGCGTCGCTCGCTGTGCTCGGCCTCTTCTTCCGTGATCTCGCCGGCGTCGATCAACCGCTGCATCAGCGACTGGTCCTTGGTGATCTGGCGAGCCTTCCCGTCGCGGACGAGATAGGCGCGCGAGTCGCCGACCTGCGCCACGTAGAGCGTGTCGCCGAGGAGCCCGGCGATCGTCGCGGTGGTGCCCATCCCGCGATACTCGGGCTGCTCCGCGGCCATCCGGTGGATGCGCGCATTGGCGACATCGGTCGCGACTTTCAGCGCGGCCGCGAAGCTCTCGGGGTCGGTGCGGTCGCCGGCGACCCAGCGGCTGCGCAGCTCTTCGAGGACGGTCTCGACAGCCATCGCGCTGGCGATCTCGCCGGCGGCCGCGCCACCCATGCCGTCGGCGACCATGAACAGGGTGCCATGGTCGGTGGCGACGTGGTGCTCGAGGCGGTCGTCGAGCGACGTGTTGCCCGTCGCCAGCTCGGCGACGAGAAACGCATCCTCGTTGTGCTCGCGTGTCCGTCCGACGTCGGTACGAGCGAAGACGTCGACGATCACGCTGCCGTCAGGCGATCGGAGGGGCGGGCCGCTCATGCAGTGAGGAGAGGGGATGGGCGTCGGGTTTCGATCACGTGCCTCAGCACTGCGGAAGTAATGAGCTGACGGATGCGCGGACGATGGAGTTTCCACGCGTGCCGATCTTCTTCAAGGTGTTGCAGGTCCTGCTGCTGTCGTTCTCCGCCAGGTACGCGTCCGACTCGTAGAGGAGGACGCGTGCGCTGTCGTCGCCGCTGGTCAGCCGAGGAAGAATAACAGCTGCCCGGCGAAGCGCCTCGGCGGCGTGTCCCTCGCTGTGGGCGAGCTTTTCGATGGCATCAATCTCGGTGCTCGCCGCCGTTGGCGACAGGGCGGTGTTACCGGCCGGCTCCGTTCGTTTGACCGGCGCGCGCCCCGTCGCGGAGTCGGCGGTCGAGACCACAGGCGCTGCAGCAGCTGGACGCGCCGCCTGGTCGCCGGCCTGGCTGCCGTTAGGCAGGGGGCTGACGGTCGCGGCGGGGGCGCGTGTCGGGCCAGCGCGGTGCGAAAGTGCAAAAACGATCACGGCTCCCGCGACGGCGCCCCCGACGAGAAGAGCGCCGCGACGGCCGCGGACAGCCAGCCGCGGCGATGATTCGGCCGACGTCGCGGGCGCGATCGAGGTCGGTGCAGGCGAGACGACGGTCCGCGGCAGTGCCGGAGCGTCGATGATGCTGGTTCCCGCATCGGTCGCGATGACGTGCGGCATCCGGTCGATCGCGGCGGCGAAGTCGGCGCCGAATTCGGCGGCGTTCGTGTAGCGGCCGCCGGCATCCCGCGACAGCGCGCGATCGATCACTGCCTGGAGTTCCGGTGGCCACTGAACCTCGGGCTTCATCTCGGCGAGCGAGCGGGGCCTGTCGGTGAGGCGCATGATCATCGCTTCCTGCGCCGTCTCGCTCGGGAAGGGGAGTCGTCCCGTGAGCATGGTGAAACCGACGAGTGCGAGCGAGTAGATGTCGCTTCGGCCATCGAGAGGATCGCCCGCGAGCTGTTCAGGGCTCATGTACTCGGGCGTGCCGACGATCAGGCCGGTACGCGTGACCTTCTGCGCTTCGACGTTCGCCGCCTTGGCGATCCCGAAATCCACGACCTTCACGCAGTCGGAGCCGTCGCGATTCCGCGCGATCATGATGTTGTCGGGCTTCAGGTCGCGATGCACGATCCCGAAATCGTGAGCGACCGCGAGCGCTTCGCCCGTCTGCCTGACGATGCTCGCCGCGCGCGAGGGCGCGAGCGCGCCGGCTCGCTCGATGATGTCGGTGAGCGGTTCGCCCTCGACGAATTCCATCGCGAGGTAGATCAGCCCTTCGCTCGTCTCGCCGAAGTCGTAGATCGCCGCGACGTTCGGGTGACTGATACGGGAGGCGTTGGCCGCCTCGCGATTGAAGCGACTGATCGCGTCGGTGTCGTTGACCATCGCCGGGTGGAGCACCTTCACCGCGCTCTTCCGTCCCATCCGGACGTGCTCGGCGAGATAGACCTGACCCATGCCACCCTCGCCGAGCTTGCGAATGACGTGATAGCGGTCGGCGATCACCGAACCGACGAGATCGCCCGTGCCCGAGAGCGATTTCAGCGTCGACCCGTCGAGCGGGCAGAAACGCTGTTCGTCCTCGTACTCAGTGCTGCATTGCGGGCAGATCCTGGTCGCGCTCACGTACGATGCGAAGGGGTGACGCCCGACGGATGCCGGACATAGAGGGACGATCTACGACTCATTTTGAAACGACCTTCCCCGTCGTGCGAGGGGCCGCGCGCGGCGACGGTGGACCATGCCGCGAATCAGGGCAGAAGTTAGCTTCTCCGCATGCGTCTCACATCGATCTGCGCCGCGCTCCTGCTTGCGGGGTGCGGCGCGCCGCTGACACCGATTTCGACTGCGCCGCCACCCGTGCCGGCCACGCCATCGCCGGACGCGCTCGCCGCTGGGGCGCGCTCGTCGCCGGCGATTCCGCCTGTGCCGCTGGTGACCGGACCACTCGCGCCACGCGTGGTTTATCCGCGGCCGAACGCGCTCATCGCGGCGCGTGACTCGAACTTCATCTTCGGCTCGATCGGGAATGGCAACGCGTCGCTGACGATCAACGGAACGCCTGTCCACGTCTGGCCGAACGGAGCGTACCTCGCCTTCCTCCCGCTGCCGGCAGCGGATGCGCCGCGGTACGAGCTGGTTGCGACGCTCGGTGCGGACACGGCGCGAATGACGCAGCCGGTGCGGATCCCCATTCCCCCGCCCCTCGCCAGCGACAGCGCGGGAGCCGATTCGATCGCGCTCGACAGCGCCGCCGCCGATACGCTTCCACCAAAGGGCGACACGCTCGCGGCATCGCGCCTAACGGCGGACACGACGCCCGTCTTCGTCGCACTCGGGACGATGCCCGACTCCGCGGCCGCCGATACCGATCGCGTCATCATCGGACGGCCGATCCCGCGGGGAACGTACAAGTGGTTCTTCCTGCCCGGCACCGTACTGCGCGAGACCGGTCGGGACGGGGAGTTCGTGAAGGTGCGGCTCGACGCCGAGCTCGACGTGTGGGTCGCGGCCTCCGATGCGGTCACCCTTCCCGCGGGTACCGTCGAGCCCAGGCGCGTCGCGAGCAACGCGCGCGTCGTGCCCGGCCCCGACTACGTGGACCTCGTCCTGCCGATTGGTGCGCGGCCCGCCTATGCGGTGGAGGAGAGCGGCACCGATGTCGTGCTCACTCTCTACGGAACGAAGGCGACGACCGACATCATCAACTACCGCCCCGACGACGCGCTGGTTCGCACCGTCGAATGGATGCAGGAGACGAGCGATCGTGCCCGCTACACGGTGCACCTCCGCCAGCGTCCCTTCGGCTACCTCGTGCTCTGGGACAACGGCAACCTCGTGCTTCGCCTCCGCCGCACACCGGCGATCGACGCGAGCCGGCCGCTGAGCGGGCTGACGATCGCGGTCGATCCCGGACATCCGCCGATCGGTGCGACGGGTCCGACCGGGTTGCGGGAGCCGCAGGCGACGCTCTGGGTGGGGGAACGGCTCGCGGCGATGCTGCGCGCCCGCGGCGCGACGGTGCTGATGACGCGGACGACGATGGATCCCGTCGCGTTAGGCGACCGGCCGACGATGGCGCGGCGCGTCAATGCGCACCTGCTCGTTTCGATACACCTGAACGCGCTGCCTGACGGGATCAACCCGTTCAAGGTGCAGGGCAGCGGTACCTACTTCTTTCAGCCGCAGGCCGAGCCGCTCGCGCGGGCGGTGGAACGCAGCCTCGTTGCGCAGCTGCAGCTTCCCGACCATGGAATCTTCTACGACAACCTCGCGCTGGCGCGGCCGACCTGGATGCCGTCGATCCTCTGCGAAGGGGCGTTCCTGATGATGCCCGACCAGGAGGCGGCGCTCCGCACGCCGCAGTTCCAGGAGGCGTACGCGCGCGGCATCGCCGACGGAATCGAAAGCTACTTCCGTGCGCTGCCGGCCGATCGTTAGGCAGCGCGCCGGCGGCGCGCTGGCCACGCTTGGCCTGGTGCTGCTCGGCGTGGCCGCCGGCGCGCATCCGGCAGCGGCACAGCGCCCCGACGCGGAATGGCGCACGATTGCGACGCCGCACTTCCGCGTTCACTTCGAGCCGCAAAGCGAGGAGGTCGCGCGCCGCGCCGCGGCGAGCGCGGAATGGGCCTACGGTGAGCTCTCGCGCGAGCTCGTTCCGCCGCGCGGGACGATCGAGCTCGTCGTGAGCGACGACGTCGACTTCTCGAACGGCTCGACGACGACGTTCCCGACGAACCGGATCGTGGTGTATGCGCTGCCGCCGGTCGACGAGAGCTCGCTGCGGAACTACAGCGACTGGATGACGCTCGTGGTGACGCACGAGCTGACGCACGTCTTTCACCTCGACCGGTCGCGGGGGGCGTGGGCCGCGCTGCAGCGTGTGTTCGGCCGCAACCCGTATCTCTTTCCAGCGGCATACGAGCCGCGGTGGATGAGCGAGGGGATCGCCGTCTACTATGAGTCACGGCTCACCGGAAGCGGCCGGATCACCGGAACCGCCCACCGGTCGATCGTCCGCGCCTCAGCGTTAGGCGGCAGCTCGCCATCGCTTGGAGGGCTGAGCACCACCCGCTCCAGCTATCCCGGCGGCGAGAGCGTCTACATCTATGGCTCGCTGGTGATGGACGAGCTGGCGCGGGAGAAGGGCGCGGCAAGCGTGCCGTCGTTCATCGAGCGAAGCAGTCACGCGCTTCCCTTCATCTACAATCGGATCGCGCGGAAGGAGTTTGGCGAAAGCTTCAACACCCTGCTCGGCGCGGTGGAGGACTCGGCGCTGCGCGGGGTCGGCGCTCGCGGATCGGACACGCCGCTCGCCGACTGGCGTCCGCTCGCTGCCGGCTTCGACCTGATCCGCTCACCGCGCTGGCGCGACGGGCGAATCGTTTTCGCCGGCGACCGCGGCCGCGAGACGCCGGCCGCCTACGAGGTCGACACCGCCGGCCATCTCCGGCGCATCGGCCGCCGAGTCGGCGTCGAGCCTGACGTTCCGCTCGCGGACGGTTCGTTGCTCACCGCGCAGCTCGAGTACGAGGGCCCGTACGAGATTCGCTCGGACCTGTACGTGCAGCGGGGGCGGCGGCTGGAGCGTCTGACACACGGCGCGCGGCTGTCGGAGCCGGACGTGCGCGCCGATGGCGAAATCATAGCAGTGCAGGGCGATCCGGGCACCACGTCGCTCGTGCGTGTTTCCCGCGATGGCCGTCGCCTTCACCCGATCACGATGGCGAGCCTCGACACGCAGTGGGCGCAGCCGCGCTGGTCGCCGCGAGGTGACATGATCGCGGCGGTGGAGCTGATTCACGGCGGTCGCTCGCGCATCGTCGTACTCGACACGGCAGGCAGCATACGCCGTATCATCGCCGACGAGCTCGGGTCGGTGAGCGCTGCCCCGGCGTGGTCGCCGGACGGAACCATGCTCTTTTTCACCAGCGACCGCACCGGGACGAGCGAGGTGTACGGCGTGTTCATGCCGAGCGAACCGATGGCGATGTCGCTGATGAGCAACGCGATCACCGCGCTGACCGATCCTGCTCCGCTTCCCGGCACCGATACGATCGCGCGGCCGCTCGCGGCGGTGCTGCTCGGCGCGCGCGGGATGACGTTAGGCACCGGGGTCGCGGTGGTGCGGGACAGCAACCTCTTTCAGGGCGTGGTTGCACCGGCGCCAGCGCGGGGACCCGCCGTGCTGCTGGACAGCGCCCCGGCCCGCCCCTATCGCGCGGCGCGGCAGCTCGTGCCGCGCTACTGGTCTCCGGTGGTCTACACGAGCGACAACGCGCTCGTCGTCGGTGCGACGACGTCGGCGAGCGACGTGATCGGGCGACATTCGTACATCGCGAGCGTCGAAGCCTCGACGAAGCGGAACGAGCAGGGGGGCGGCATCTCGTACGCCTGGGCAGGGCTCGGCCGTCCGGTGGTCGATGTCGGCGTCGCGCAGGGATGGGACGGCGCCGGCAGCATCGTCAGGCCTGACGGCGAGGTCGTCGGCACGCTGCGCCGGCGAACGCGTCTGCTCCAGGCGGGGCTATCAGCGACGCGTCCGCGGACGCGCACCTACTTCGCGGCGAACGTCGCCGGGGGCGTCGAGCTGCGCGACTACGAAACCGATCCCACGGCGCTTCTCGCCGGCCTCGATGATCCATACTTCGCCGAGACGCACCGCCGCCCATTCGCGCTGCTCGGACTCGTGGGAAGCAACGTGCAGCGCCCGTCTCGCAGCATCTCGGCGGAGGATGGCGTGACCGCGAGTGCGAGCGGTGAACGGCTGTGGGACCCTGACGAACGCCGCGGCGGTCACACCCGCGCGGTCGGCGCGCTGGCCGGCTACCGTTCGCTCGACCTGTCCGGGTACGCGCACCATGTGGTCGCGCTGCGGGTGGCGGGCGGCTGGACCGACTCGGAGGACGGAAGCGAGCTCTCGGTCGGCGGCGCGTCGTCCGGCGCGTTAGGCGGGAGCGGGTTGGCGATCGGCGCGGCGCGTGACTTTCCCGTGCGCGGATATTCGTCGGGGGCGCTGTCAGGGACGCGGGCGGCGTCGGCGACGCTCGAGTATCGCGCGCCGCTGACGATGCCGGCGACGGGGTTCGCCTTCCTCTACTTCGATCGGACGTCGCTCTCGGTGTTCGCCGATGCAGCGACGGCGTGGTGCGCCGGCCCGGCGCGGTCGGCGGGGAACTGTCCCGCGCGAACGACTCCGGGGACGCCGATCGCCTCGGTCGGTGCCGAGCTCGTCGCCGATCTTGCGCTCGCCTACGATTCACCGCTCTCGATCAGTGTCGGCTACGCGCAGCCGGTAGGCGCGCTGCGCGGGGCAGGGGTCGCGGCGCGCGGGCTGTACGTCGCCGCCGGACACGCCTTCTGATGGACGAGCCGCTGCCTAACGGCGCCGGGTTGCCGGGTCGCCGAAGCGCGGGCATCGACCCGCGCGCCTTCATCCATCCCGCCGCGATCGTATGCGGCGAGGTCACCCTCGGGCCGCGCGCGTCGGTGTGGCCGACCGCGGTAGTGCGCGGCGACAGTGCGCCGATCGTCGTGGGCGCCGACAGCAACGTCCAGGACGGGGCGATACTCCATGTGGATGCGGGGCTGCCATGCGTCGTCGGGGCGCGGGTCGCGATCGGACACCGTGCGATCGTGCATGGCGCGACGGTGGAGGACGACTGCCTGATCGCGATGGGTGCGATCCTCCTGAACCGGGTGCACGTGGGCAGGGGCTCGATCATCGGAGCGGGCGCGCTCTGTCCCGAGGGGATGGTGGTCCCGCCAGGATCGCTGGTGATCGGCCTGCCCGGGCGGGTGGTCCGCTCGACGACGCCGGCGGAGCGGGAGCGGATCCGCCGGACGGTCGAGAGCTACCTGGCGATGCAGCAGCGGCACCGACGAGGCGAATTCCCGCTGCATCGAATTTCCTGATCGCGCGCGACGGCCGGATCTGGTAGCTTGAAGAGCGGCCGCGAGCACGGGAATCCGTGCTGCCGCGCTCAACGTTAGGCACCGCCGGTCTCGACCGCGCGCTTTG
>JAICUE010000290.1 GCA_025936015.1 Gemmatimonadaceae bacterium | reverse complement strand
TGGCCGATGCGCTGCGTCATCCGACCTGGCAGATGGGGCGGAAGATCACCGTCGACAGCGCGTCGCTGGCGAACAAGGCACTCGAAGTGATCGAGGCACACCACCTCTTCGGCGTGCCGTACGATCGCATCGACGTCGTCGTCCATCCGCAGAGCGTCGTCCACTCGTTCGTCGAGTTCATCGATGGGAGCACCGTGGCGCAGATGGGCGTCCCGAGCATGGAGCTTCCGGTACTGTACGCGCTGACGCATCCCGAACGCGTGCACGACACCGGTGTACCACCGTACGATCCGACCGAGCTCTCGCCGCTGACCTTCGAGGCGGTGCGCTGGGAGGATTTTCCCGCATTGAAACTCGGCGTCGACGCGGGGCGGAGGGGCGGGGCGCAACCAGCGGTGTTCAACGCCGCGAACGAGGAAGCGGTCGCGCAGTTTCTCGAGGGACGAATTCCCTTCGGCGGGATCGCGCGTGCGATCGAGAGCGCGCTCGCCGCACTCGACGGCGCTGCGGGTGGAACGCTCGATGCGCTCCGGTCGGCTGACCGTGCGGCGCGGAATCACGTGAGGGAGATGGCTGGATGCTGACGAGGCTGCCCTGGCTGGGACCATTGATCGTGTTCGGGCTTGTGGTGTTCGTACACGAGCTCGGGCACTTCATCGCGGCGAAGACCTTCCGCGTCTACGCGCCGCGCTTCTCGATCGGGTTCGGCCCGGCACTGTGGCGCAAGCGGTGGGGCGAGACCGAGTACGTGCTCGCCGCGCTGCCGTTAGGCGGCTACGTACGAATGGCGTCGCGCGACGACGCGACGGCGGCGTCGCTCGAGGGAGGGAACGAGAGCGAGAGCCTCTCGCCGGATGATCCGCGCTACGATCCGAACGCGCTGATGCCGTTCGGACCGCATCCGGTCCCGGCGAATCGGACGTTCGAATCGAAGCCGCTCTGGCAGCGGCTGATCATCATGGTCGCCGGCGTGACGATGAACATCGTGCTGGCAATCGTCGTGATGACGGCGATCGTGCAGCTGAGCGGACGCACGACGCTGCGGACGCGCGTCGTCGGCCGCGTCGACGCGCCGGCGTGGGCGCCGCAGCTCGCGACCGCGATCGCGCCCGGTGACACCATCGTCGCGATCGGCGGCAAGCGCGTGGCAACGTGGAACGACGTCGATGAGGCGATCGCGACGACGCCGAACGCTCCGCTCGCGATCACGACGAACCGGACGACCGTCAACGTCGCGGCAGGTCCGGAATCGGGGAAGCAGCGGCTCGAGCTGATCAACTCGTTGCTCCCGTGGTTTCCCCCCGTCGCGGGGCTCGTGGTTCCAGGAAAGCCCGCGGCGAAAGCGGGACTCCAGACGGGCGACACGCTTGTCGCGATCGGCGACACGCCAATCCGGAATTTTGGAGACCTGATTGGCGTAGTCTCGCCATCGGCCGGGAAGCCGCTGCAGTTCACGATCAGGCGCGGCGCCGAGACGAGGACGCTGACGATCACCCCCGACTCGGAACCCGCGACGGGCAAGGACAGCGGACAGCGCTTCGTCGGAAAAGTCGGCGTCGGCCAGGTCGACATCACCGAGCATGAACCGGTCGCGTTCCCCGAGGCCGCGCGGCTGGGCTGGTCGGCGACATGGGACAACGTCGCGCTGGTCGGCAACTTCCTCAAGCAGCTCGTCTCGGGCGGCGCGTCGATGCGCGACATGGGCGGGCCGATCGCGATCACGCAGGCGTCGGTCGAAGCAGCACGCGGCGGCGCCTCGAAGTTGTTCGGGCTCCTCGCGTTTCTCAGCGTCAATCTCGCGGTGATGAACCTCCTGCCGATACCGATACTCGACGGCGGGCAGATCGTCATGAACGTAGCCGAGTCGATCAAGGGACGGCCATTCAGCATGCGCACGAAGGAGAACTTCGCGCGCGTCGGGCTCCTCGCGATCGCGCTCCTGTTCGTGGTGGTGATGTTCAACGACGTCCGGCGGATTGCCGGGTCGGCCATGGGCTTCCTCAGCCGGATATTCTGATGCTGCACCGCATGCTGCTCGCGTTCGCCTTCCTTGCCGCCGCCGCCACAATCCCGCGTGCCGCGCATGCGCAGGACAACGCAGTGCGCTTCGAGATCCGCTCGGTCGGCGACAGCACGTTCACCTTCGCCGCGCCGTCGGCGCCGTGGGTCGCGAAGGGGCAGAAGGGAATCGCCGTCGACCCGCGCCGGCGCGACGGCCTCGTCGCTCGCTTCGTCGTGCTCGGGGTCGCCGATGGAGTCGCGAACGCGCTGATTCTCGGGCAGTCACAGAAGGTGACCACCGATCACGTGGTGCTGATGCGCCCGCCGCGCTCGCACTGGTACGCGAGCAGGCGATTCTGGTTCGGCGCGTTAGGCGGGGCTGTCGCCGGCTTCGTGGCCGGCAAGTCGTTCTAGCGGTTCAGCTCTTCTCGCAGATCAGCCGAGCGCGTTCCTTCGTGACGCGGTCGGCGGTGATCCGGAGCCGCGGGTTGGTATATTGCGCGCACAGCTTGTGCTCGACCATGATCCGGTACGCGCCAGCCGGGAGAAGGAGCGGGTCCTTCAGCGGGAGGGTCCCGGTCCGCGCCCGCTCGTTGCCTAACGGCTGGAGGGTGTAGGTCGCGCCGTCCGGGGTGACGTTGAGCTCGAGCGTGCCGCAGTTGCGCGGGTTGAGCGTGACCGTGTCGACCGCTGTCCCGGTGAGCATCGCCGTCGCTTCGTCGCGGAGACTCGAGCACCCGCGCGCACCGTTGACCGTCGCCGCCACCTGATACGTCGCAGGCGGCAGCGTGTCGAGCGTGAACGGGCCAGTGCCGATCGCGACGCCGTTGACGCTGACCGCGGCCTCCTTCGGCACATTGATGATGAGCCGCGGCTTGGTCGCACCCGGGCGCGGCGCCGCGGTGACCGGAGTCTTCGTTGTCGCCGGCTTCTTCGCGAGTGCGGCCGCGGCCGCAACGGAGTCGCGCACGCGGGCGGCGTTGCTTCGCGAGTGAACCGCCGCGAATCCGGCGATCGCGAGCAGGAGCGCGGCCGCGCCCCCGGCGGCCCACCAGCCGCGGCTTCGCCTGACGCGGCGGCGAATGCGCGAGTTGGTGACCGAGCCACTCAGCGTGTCGGTCGAGACGATGCCGCTCGAGCGTACGGCCGCGGTCTCACCGCGCTCCTGCAGGATGTGAATGAGCTCTTCGCAGAGCGCTTCGCCGGTGGCGAAGCGATCGTTCGGATCCTTCTCGAGACACTGGAGGATGACATCCTCCATCTCGCGCGACAGCGCGGGGTTGATGGAGCGCGGCTTCGGCGGCTTGTCCTCGACGTGCTGGCGGGCGATCTCGTACCAGTCGGTGCCCTGGAAGGGAAGCTGGCCCGTCGCCGACTTGAACAGCGTGACGCCTAACGAGTAGATGTCGGCGCGGCCGTCGAGCTGGAGGCCGCGCGCCTGCTCGGGCGAGAAGTACTGCGGCGTACCGACGACCATGTTCGTGCCGGTCGAATCGGTGTGCGTCGCGACGGCACGGGCGATGCCGAAGTCGGCGACGACGGCGTTGCCGTGCTCGTCGAACAGGATGTTGTCGGTCTTGATGTCGCGGTGGATCACGCCTTCGCGATGGGCGAACCCGAGCGCGCTGGCGACGTCGATCGCCATCCGGATGAGCATCTGCTCGGGCAGCTGCGTCATCACGTTCAGGCGATCGGCGAGCCCCTGCGGCAGGTAGTCCATCGCGAAGTAGACCGCGTCTTCTTCGCGACCGACCGCGTAGATCTTGATGATGTTCGGGTGGCGGAGCTTCGCGGCGGTCGATGCCTCGCGGCGGAAGCGCTGCTCGAACTTCTCATCGCCCGCATACTGCGGCTTGAGGATCTTGAGCGCGACGGGGATGTCGAGCTCAGGGTCGTACGCCTTGTAGACCCAGGCGAAACCGCCGGCGCCAATGATGGCATCGACGCGGAAGCGTCCGAGGGTACGGCCGAGAAAGCGCTCTGGCAATGTGGCGACGACTGGTGGCGGGAGCCTTTACAGGGGTGCGGCTCGACTGTAAATTACCGTGCTTCAACCGATTGGGCGCGAACGCCGCCACGGGTGCGGAGAATATATCACATGGCATTGCAAAAAGCATCGACGATCGAGAAGTACCAGGCGCATGGCACCGACACAGGCAGCACGCGCGTCCAGGTGGCGATCCTGACGGACCGGATCAACTACCTCACGGATCACTTCCGGGCTCACAAGAAAGACCATCATGGCCGCCGGGGGCTGCTCAAGATGGTCGGTAAGCGCCGCCGGCTCCTCGATTACATGAAGCGAACGGACCTGGCCGGATACCGGCAGATCATCCAGGAACTTGGGCTCCGCTACTAGCGGTCAGTAGTCCAAACGCGCGCGGACGCACTCGGTGCGGGCCGCGCGCTTTGCGTTAGACCGAGCCATTCCCGGCTCGCATCCACGGGCCGTATGAGGCCCG
>JAICUE010000119.1 GCA_025936015.1 Gemmatimonadaceae bacterium | reverse complement strand
TGTTTCCACTCGTGCCGTAATACTTCTTCGTGCCCGGGTAGCGGCGTGCGCCGAACGAGGCGAGCGATCCCCACTGCGACGACGTGAACGGGACCGGGATGCTCGGCCCCGCATCGTCGAAGTGCTGCACGATGTCGCCGGTCAGCCGCTGGAAGCGATTGATCTCGCCCCATGGGGTGCGCCACGTCCCGAAGTCATGCTCGAGTCGGTCGGACGCGTCGGCCAGCGCCTGCAGCTTTGCCTGCGCGGACATCCGGGTCGCCATGAAGTCGTACGTCGACATGACCTCGTCGCGCTCTTCGGCGCGCGCCTCGCCCCAGAGCCGCTCCCCCCAGAAGACCGCGAGGGACGTGGGTACCGAGGTTACGGACCAGCGATAGTCCCACGCGCGGAGCGCGGCGACCTGGTCGGCGAGCTTCGCCTTGAGGGGATTCGACGCCGGGGTCGAGTCGTAGGCTGCGATCAGCGTCGGGATCAGCTTCGCGAATGCGGTGAGATAGGAGTCGAAGGCGGCGGCGTTGAGCGACGCGAGAGTGAAGTCGTGCTTTCCATCGAGCACGAGCTGCGCGTGGATCCCGCGGGGATTCTCCCCGGCGACGTCCATGTACTTCGGGTAGTCCGCACGCTTCGGGCTGTACGGGCCCGCCGCCGAATACGGCCAGTCGTTGGTGTTGAACACCCAGCCGTTAGGCGGGTTGACCACGTGCGGCGTCGAGTCGAGTGGGGTGAGCCCATGCCAGTCGGTCGCCGGGTCGCTGCCGTCCACCGGCTTCGTGTAGTCGAAGCGGTCGTCGCGTCGCGGGATGAACTGCGGATGGAGGTAGGCGATGTTCCCGCTCGCGTCGGCGAAGATCGTGTTGTTCGACGAGTTGGCGTGCAGCTCCGCGACCTTCAGGTACGAGGCGTAGTCGCTGGTCTTGGTGCGCAGGTACGACTGCTCGAGCGCGGCGACAGGGGTGTTCATCAGCGCGACGCTGATCCACTTGCCACCCGCCTCGCGAACGATCGGGCCGTGATGCGTGCGATAGACGTTGAAGGTCTTCTTCGCCATCGTGCCGTCGGCGGCGCGGTACGGGACCGTTATGATCGAGCTGACGACCGGCCGCTCCTCGCCGCCATAGCGATAGAAGAGGTGTCCGCCCTCGTCGACGATCGTCTCGGCGAATTCATCGATCACGTCCGCGCCGGTCGAGGTGTGCATCCATCCCGTGCGCGGATTGAATCCCTGATAGATGAAGAACTGACCCCATGTCGCGGCGCCGTAGGCGTCCAATCCCTCGTCGCTCGACATCTGCAGCTCGGAGCGGAAGAAGAACGAGGTATGCGGATTGATCAGGAGCAACGCGTGGTGGTTCGCCGTGTTCGACGGGGCGATCGCGAAGCCATTCGATCCCGTCGGCTCGACGAAGATCGTCGGATCCGGCTCGGCGATGCGGGTCGCCACGGTCGCGCTGCCTGACGGCGCGGATGCGGCGCCGACCATGTGCTTGCCGTAGAACGCGCCGAGGTCGGAGATCGAGATGCTCTCGATGTCGCCGCCGATGCTCCCCTCGCTGAAGGAGAGCGCCATCCATGGCTCGAAATGCGTGATGACCCGCGGTTTCGTCTCCGGATGCGTGGCGAGATAATAGTTCAGCCCATCGGCCCACGCCGTCATCAGCTGCTGCAGCCACGCCGGGCTCGCCGCGTATTGTGCCCTCAGCGTATCCGGATCGATGAAGAGCTTCATCCGCAGGTCCTGGTAGACCGCGGATTCGCCCTCCGTCTCGGCGAGACGGCCCATCGCGTTGATGTAGTTCATCTCGACGCGATTGAAGTCGTCTTCCGCCTGGGCGTAGATCATCCCGAAGACGGCGTCGGCGTCGGTCGCACCGTGCACGTGCGCGATTCCCCAATCGTCGCGGACGATGGTGACGCGCTGTGCCTCCTGCGTCAGGCGATCGAGGCCGGGTGCCGGCGTCGCGCGGGGGAGGGCAGGCGTCGCACAGCCAGCGATGGCGACGACGAGGGCAACTCGCAGCGAGTGGAGCAGTTTCATGGCGCGGATCGGTGAAGAGGATCCAGAAGCTCGACGACGTGCGCCTAAGATACGCGGCGAGCGCGCCCGTTAGTGAGGCTTTCGCGTTTCCTTTCGCTCCGGTGCGGTGATCGCTTCCCGCAGCAGCCGCTCGAGCTCTTCGTCCTTCGTCTCGGCGAGCCGCGCCGGTGCACAGGGGAGCCTGCGTCGTGCCGGACTGTCGAGCGACTCGAAGCAGATCCACCCCTTCTGGAAATCACCGAGATAGTGCTTCGGCCGACCGGTGCGCGAGAGCCCGGGGATCACCGGCCAGGCGCGCCATTGCTGCCCGGTGCTGTCGCGAAACTCGCGAACGGTGCTCGCGCCGAAAAGCTCCGGTTCGGAGTGCGGGCTCGGCGCGGCGGGCGTCGCCGTTTCTGCCCGCTGCTCCACGGGGGCGACCGGCTGCTTCGTATCGTCGCGCTGCTGGATGTGGCGCCGGAGCGCGATCGCCTCGCCGGCGGCGACGGCAGCAGCGAGGAGCGAGTCCTCGATCTCGCGGATCTCCGCGCTCGTCTTGCTCGCCACCCCACCCGATTCGGCGAGGCAGGCCTCGTGCAGGCGACGCGAGAGCTCGTCCTCCGCCTCCGCGAGGACGGGCTTCAGCTGGTCCTTCTCATCGAGATCGCTCATGCCATTCCTCATCCGGAGATCGTGTGATGACCGTGATCACGGATGCAGAGGTCACGCCAGATCGAGCGCCTGCCATCAGACGAGTGTGACCGGGACACGAGCTGTTCGCGGCCCCTCTCGGTGTTGCTGACACGACAATAGCTTGATGGCATGATCCGATTCGCATCCACCGCCGGCAGCCGGGCATCGCGAGTGCACGCCGCGATCATTCTCGTTGCCGCCTCCCTTGGCGCGGCGCCACTGCTCGCCCAGACGCGCCCATCGCCCGCGGTCGAGCCACCAGCGGCGACGGCATCGCGCCCGGTGCCCGGTCCCGTCTACGAGATTCCCGAATTCTCGCGCGCGGTCGCGAACGGGACGCGTTCCCGCGACGGACGGCCCGGCGCGAAGTACTGGGTGAACCGCGCTCGCTATTCGATCGACGCGACGCTCGACGACGCGCGGCACCGCGTCATCGGTCACGAACAGGTGGTTTACCGTAACAACTCGCCGGACACGCTGCGGCGAATCGCGGTCCATCTTCGGCAGAACGCCTTCGCGTCGGGAAACGCGCGCAACCAACCCGCGCCGATCACCGGTGGAATGCGATTGTCGCGCGTCGCCGTGAACGGACAGGTAATCACCGCGCGTACGACCGGGCCGGCCGCGGTACCGATCACCTCCGTCGGCAAGCGGCGGACATCGACCGAGACGGGCTACACCGTCGATGGCACCGTGATGTGGCTGCAGCTCGCTTCACCGCTCCTCCCCGGCGACAGCGCGCGCCTCGACTTCGCCTGGAACTACGACCCGCCGCTCTCTCCCTCCGACGGACGACAAGGTCGCGAGGCAGGGCTCTACCTGATCGGCTACTGGTATCCGCAGGTCGCGGTCTACGACGACGTCAACGGCTGGGTCGCCGACCAGTACACGTTAGGCGCCGAGTTCTACATGGACCACGCCGACTACGACGTTCGCGTCACCGTCCCGCACGGATGGGTGGTCGGCGCGACCGGCACGCTGCAGAACGCGGCCGAAGTGCTGTCGCCGAGCGCGCGGCAGAAGCTCGCGCTGGCGAGGCGCACCGGCGCGGTGGTACATGTCGTCGAACCGGGAGCGGGTGCGGGTGCGGCATTCGCCGGCAAGGGAGCCAGCGCAACATGGCACTTCGCCGCGCCGAACGTTCGCGACTTCTTCTGGGGGACGAGCAACCGTTATGTCTGGGACGCGACCCGAGCGCTCGTCGGCGGCGACGGCGCGCCTGACGCGCGGCCGGACACGGTCGACATCTTCAGCTTCTACCGGCGGAGCGCGGCGGCGGCGGCGTGGCCACTCGGCGGGGCGCGGTTCACTCGCGACGCGATCGAGCAGCTGTCGAAATATCTCTGGCCGTACCCGTGGCCGGTGATGTCGTCGATGGAAGGGGTGCTCGAGAGCGGAGGGATGGAGTATCCGATGGTCACCACGATGCAGTCGTGGGCGGATACCCTCTCGCTCGCCGGTGACCTGATGCACGAGACGGGGCACATGTGGTTCCCGATGCAGGTCGGCTCGAACGAAACGCGCTACCCGTGGATGGACGAGGGGTTCACCCAGTTCGACGTCGCGCAGGGAATGCGCGCACTGTATGGCGAGCCGCGGAATGGCGGGCGGGCGGGTGATTCGGAGCCGGGCCAACGCGAACTGTACCTGCGCGTCGCGCGCAGCGGGCATGACATGACGCTGATGTGGAACGGCGACCTGTATCCGCAGAACCTCTATTTCATAATGTTCTACGACAAGACCGCGGCGGCGCTGGCCGCGCTGCGGGGCATCGTCGGCGAAGAGACCTTCCACCGTGCCTACCGTGAGTACGGCAAGCGCTGGACAGGAAAGCATCCCTACCCGTACGATTTCTTCAACACGATGAACGACGTCGCCGGCCGCGACCTGTCATGGTTCTGGCAGAGCTGGTTCTATCAGCCATGGCCGCTGGACCAGGCGATAGCGTCGGTCCAGACGGCGGGCGACTCCACCGCGATCACGATCGACGATCGCGGGCTCGCGACGATGCCGGTGCGGCTCGCGGTCACGCGCCGCGACGGCAGCGTGCAGCGGGTGGAGGTACCGGTGGATGGCTGGCTCGGCGGGTCGCGGCGGCAGGTCGTTCGCGTCGCCGCGCGCCCGGCAGTGACGAAGGTCGAGATCGATCCCGATGGACTGTTCCCCGACATGAACCGGAAAAACCAGCTCTGGGAGAGCACGAGATGATCGCGAGGAACGAGCACGCGTCGGGCACGAGCCGCATGGCCGTGATGATCGCATCCCTCGCGGTCGCACTGGCACTCGTCCCTGTACACGACCTCGCGGCGCAGTCGGCCGCGCGGCCGAGGCGGGCGACGACGCCTAACGCGACCATTCGGCGTCCGGCGGCCGCGCAGGCGGCGCCTTCGCTCTATCTGCCGCGCGCGATTCGCGAGGCGTACGAGAAGGGAACGCGCTCCCCGGATGGACGGCCGGGCGCGAAGTACTGGCAGAACCACGGCCGCTACGCGATGACGATCACCGCCGCGCCGCCGAGCCGGCGGATCACAGGAACAGAGCAGGTGACATATTGGAACGCGAGCCCCGATTCGCTGCACCGGCTCGTGATCAAGCTGTTCCTCAACAACCACAAGCCTGGTGCGCCGCGCAACAGCGGGACCGATTCACTGTACCTCACGTCAGGCACGCACATCGATCGCGTGACCGTCAACGGCCAGCCGGTCGCATGGGCGGAGAGTGAAAGGTTCTACACCTGGCGTCCGTTGACGCTGCCGTCGGCGCTGCTGCCGGGCGACTCGGTGCAGCTCGCCTTCGACTGGCACTACGACATCTCGCGCGAGAGTGAACGGGAAGGGATGATCGACTCCACGACCTGGTTCCTCGCCTACTTCTATCCGCGCGTCGCAGTCTACGACGACTACAACGGCTGGGACACGATGAACTTCACCGGCCAGCAGGAATTCTACAGCGATTTCAACGACTACGACGTCACCATCAACGCGCCGGCCAACTACATCGTCTGGGGAACGGGAACGTTAGGCAACGCGTCCGCTGTCCTGCAGCCGGCGGCGTTCCAGCGCTTCCAGGCATCGATGACCGCCGACACGACGGTGCACGTCGCCACGAAGGAGGATCTCGCGGCGAAGCGCGTGACCGCGCAGCAGCCGATGAACGCCTGGCACTTCTCGGCGCGCGACATCCCCGACATGGCGTTCGGGCTCAGCGACCACTACGACTGGGACGCGACCAGCGTCGTCGTCGACGACGCGACTCGCCGGCGCGCGAGTGCACAGGCGGCATTCGCCGACAGCTCGAAGGACTATCATCGCGTCGCGCAGTACGCGCGCCACGCGCTCGACTGGCTCTCGCACAACTGGCCAGGGATACCGTACCCGTACGAGAAGACGACGGTGTTCCAGGGCTTCGCCGGGATGGAATACCCGATGATGGCGAACGACGAAACGTACGCCGACACGGTGTTCTCGCGGTTCGTCGCCGAGCATGAAATCGCGCACACGTACATGCCCTTCTACATGGGGATCAACGAGACGCGCTACGCCTTCATGGACGAAGGCTGGGCGACGACGTTCGAGTATCTCATTGGCCAGCAGGATCTCGGTCCCGATCGCGCGCGCGACTTCTTCAAGCAGTTCCGCGTCGCCGGCTGGATCAACAACCCGTCGCCGGTCGGTGACCTTCCGATCATCACGCCCGAGGACGTCCTCCAGGCGCAGGCGTGGGGGGACAACGCCTACGGCAAGGCAGCGTTAGGCTATCTCGCCGTGAAGGACCTGCTCGGCGACGACGCGTTCCGCCGGTCGCTGCACGGCTACATGGACCGCTGGCACGGGAAGCACCCGATCCCGTGGGACTTCTTCAACACCTTCAACGATCTCTCGGGTCAGAACCTGAACTGGTTCTGGAAGCCGTGGTACTTCGAGAACAGCTACATCGACATCGGTGTCGCCGGAGCGAAGCGTGGGCGCGGTGGCTACACGATCACCCTCGACAACATTGGTGGAATGCCGGCACCCGTGGATCTGAAGCTGGGGTACAGCGATGGCTCGACCGCGTCGGTGCACGAGACACCGGCGATCTGGCGGGCGAACCAGCAGCGAGCGTCAGTGACGCTCGCGACGAAGAAGACGCTGAAGTCGGTCGCCCTCGACCACTCGATCTGGATGGACGCGGACACGACTAACGACGCGTGGCCGGCCACACCACCCGCGACGCACTGAGCCGATGAACGCGCCAACCGTTGGTCCCGTGGAAGACGCGTCGCCCGAAAAGCCCCAGCTGGTCCGCCGTTTCGGGCTCCTCCCGGCAACGGCGCTGAACATGACGAACATGATCGGCGTCGGACCGTTCATCACGATCCCGCTGCTCATGTCCGCGTTAGGCGGGCCGCAGGCGATGCTCGGCTGGATCGTCGCGCTGGTGATCGTGATCTGCGACGGGATGGTCTGGAGCGAGCTCGGTGCGGCGATGCCCGGCTCGGGCGGATCGTTCCACTACCTGCGCGAAGCGTTCGGCCGCGAGCGGGTCGGCCGGCTGATGGCGTTCCTCTTCGTCTGGCAGTTCGTGCTCAGCGGCCCGCTCGAGATCGCATCGGGGTACATCGGGTTCGCCGACTACGCGAGCTACATCTGGAAGGGTCTCACGCGACCCGGTGTCATCGCCCTCATCACCGCCGTCGGGATACTGAACATCGCGCTGCTCTACCGGCGCATCAACTCCATCGCGAAGATCACCGTCTCGCTCTGGATCGGGACGCTGATCACGGTGCTCGCCGTGATCATCACCGGCGCGATGCACTTCAATCCGCACGTCGCCTTCGACTTTCCCCCCGGCGCATTCAGCTTCTCGCTCGGCTTCTTCCTCGGACTCGGCGCCGCGTCGCGGATCGGGATCTACGACTACCTCGGCTACTACGACGTCTGCTACATCGGCGACGAGGTGCGCGATCCGGGACGGGTGATCCC
>JAICUE010000341.1 GCA_025936015.1 Gemmatimonadaceae bacterium | reverse complement strand
TCCCATCGTTCATCCCGCTGATCCTGATCCTCGTCGGGATGCTCGCCCTCGCGCTCGCCGTCGGCCTGCTCGCCGGCCGCGACGTCTTTGCCGGCACGGCGATGGACGCCCTGCGGGAGGGATGAAGTGCAGCTGTAAGCCATAAGCCACAAGCTGTCAGCGACCGCGGTTGCCGCAGTCGCTGACAGCTTGTGGCTTATGGCTTATGGCTTATGGCTGATGGCTGATGGCGAGCGGCTAATGGCTACCGGGCTACTTCACCGGCTGCCCGTTCTCGTCGACCACCACCACCGGTCCGAGCTTCGCGGCGCGGAGCGACGGTTCGATCTCCTTCCGGTCGCCGACGACGACGATCACCAGCTTCGACGGGTCGATGTACTTCTTCGCCGCGGCGTTGGCCTGGGCGAGGGTGACGCCGCGCATCCGTGCGCTGATCGTGTTGAAGTAGCTCAGCGGGAGGCCGTCGCGAAGGATCGTCACGCCGGCGTTGGCGATCTCGTCGATCGTCTCGAAGTTCATCGGCAGCGACTTCGTCTCCGTCGACTTCGCGAAAGTGAGCTCGTCGGCGGTGAGCGGGCGCGCGCCGCGGACGTCGCGGAACTCGTGCATCATCTCGACGAGCGCGCTGTCCGTCTTCGCGGTCGCGACCGCGCTGCTGGCGATGAACTCGCCGGGCTGCGGCGGCATCCGGTACTGGAAGCCGCTGTTCGCGCCGTAGGTGAAGCTGTGCTTCTCGCGCAGGTTGAGATTGAGCCGGCTGCTGAACGCGCCGCCTAACGCGGTGTTCATCAGGTCGATCGCGTAGTAGTCGGGCGAGGTGCGCGTCGGCCCGACGGCGCCGACGAGCAGCACGCTCTGCGGCGAGCTCGGGCGGTCGTAGAGATAGATCGTCCCGGCGGCCGCGGTCTTCGCCGGCGGAATGTTGTAGCGCGCCTTGAACCCGCCCGCGCGCCACTTGCCGAACGCGCTCTCGAGCTTGGCGACGGCTGCCGCGGGAGTGATGTCGCCGGAGACCACGAACTTCACGTTCTGCGGCCGATAATACTTGCCGTGGAACGCGACGAGGTCGTCGCGGGTGATTGCGCCGAGCGACTGCTCGGTCACGCTGCGCTCGTACGGATGCCCGCTTCCCCAGAGGACATTCACCTCGACGCGGCGGGCGAGGTACTGCGGATTGTCCTTCAGGCGCTTGATGTTCGCCATGTTGTTCTGGCGCAGGCGCTCGAGCGACGAGGCGGGAAACGACGGGTGCAGCAGCATGTCGGCGAGCAGCGCGAGCGATGAATCGACGTTCGCGGTGACCGTCGTGAAACCGTTAGGCGACACGCCGTTGCCGAGATCGGCGAACGCCTCGGCCAGCTGGTCGGCGGTGCGGGTCGTCGTCCCTTCGGCGAGCATCGCCGAGGTGAGCGCGGCGACGCCTTCCTTGCCCGCCGGGTCGAGTGTCGGCGCGGCGTCGACCACGACGCGCACGGCGACGAGCGGGATCTCGTGCTGCTCGAGTACGCCGACCTTGATCCCGTTCTTCAGCGTCCGGATCTGCATCGCGGGAATGCGAAGCGTGACCGGGGCGCCGCTCGCCGGCTTCTTCGTCCGGTCGAGCTCCTGCGCCTGCGACACGCGTGCCGCACACGAGAGAAAGAGGCCGACGGTGAACGCGAGAAAGGCGCGCTGCCAGAATTCTGCTTTGATCTTCATGGCTTATTTGCTCGCGGGAGCGGCAGCCCCCGGGGTGACGTTCGTGTAGGAGAGCTGCGGATTCGCGATCAGGTCGAGCTTCCCCGCCGGGACCATGTTCAGCACGACGTGAGGGGAAGCGAGATACTTCGCCGCGACGCGATGGATGTCCGCGGGGGTGAGTGCGCGATAGGCCGGGAGGTCGACGTCGACGAGGTGCGTCGGATCGCCGTAGAATGTCTGCCCATCGAGCAGCTGTTCCGCCTTGTCGAGCACCGACTGGAGCCCGCTGATCGCGCCGACCACGGTGTAGTTCTTGAGGCGCTGCACTTCGCGCTCGCTCGGCGCGGTCGCCGCCATCGATGCGACCGTGCTGTCGACGAGCCGCTCGATCTCGGTCAGCGACGCATCGGGACGCGGGCTGACACGGATGTAGAACTCTCCGGCGTTCTCGTCCGATCCCTGCCGCGCATTCACGTTCGTCGCCAGCTGGCGATCGTAGACCAGCAGCTTGGCGAGGCGACTCGTCCGGTCACGGGTGAGGACCGAGGCGAGCCCTTCGAGCGCGAGCTCGTCGGGGCTGTCACCGCCGACCGTCGGCCAGACGAACTCGATCTGCGGGAGGCGTGCCTTGGTATCCTCGAGGACGAGGCGCTTGTTCGCGCTCAGTGTCACCGGATCGATGGCCGGACGCGTGATCGCCGGCCCACTCGGAATGCCGGCGAAGTACTTCGCGACCCACGCCTTCGCCTTCGCGTTGTCGAAGTCGCCGACGATCGCGAGCGTCGCGTTGTTCGGCGCGTAATAGGTGCGGAAAAAGTCCTTCACGTCGTCCACCGACGCCGCCGAGAGGTCGGCCATCGAGCCGATGACACTCCATGAATACGGGTTTGTAGCCGGATAAATGGCGGCGGGGATGATGTCGGCCTGCGACCCGAATGGCTGGTTGTCGACGCGCTGCCGGCGCTCGTTCTTCACGACGTCGCGCTGCGTGTTGAGCTTCTCGGGGGTGAGCACGGGAAGCAGGTATCCCATCCTGTCCGACTCGAGCCAGAGCGCGGTCTCCAGCTCGCTGCTCGGCACGACGTCGTAATAGTTCGTGCGATCCTCGGTCGTCGACCCGTTGATGTCGCCGCCCGCGCCCTCGATGAGCTTGAGGTGTTCGCCGTCGGGAACGTGCTCGGATCCCTCGAACATCATGTGCTCGAAGAGGTGAGCGAACCCGGTCCGGCCGGGCTTTTCGTTCTTCGAGCCGACGTGGTACCAGAGGTCGACGGCGACGATCGGGGTGGACTTGTCCTCGGAGAGGAGGACGGTCAGGCCGTTAGGCAGCGTGTAGCGCTCGACCTCGAGCTTCGGGCTCGCGATCGGAGTCGACTGCGCGCGGGCGGCGGCTGGGGCAGCCGCGAGCGAGAGGAGCGCGGCCGCGAGCTGCAGCGGACGGGCGGCGTGTGACTTTGGCATGCCGGGGGGCGAACGTGAGATGGGGGTGCAATCGGCCGAGCCGGCGACGCAAAACCAGGCGGCGGCGGGCTCGAACCTGTGACGAGTGGACGCGGCCGGCGGTTACGCAGCTCGACCGTCGGTCACGTCATGAAACACCACACCCGGGCGCCGGGGTCCCACCCCGGCGCCCGGGCGTGGTGTTTACTTGAACCGGATCCCGTTCGGCGCGACGGAGCCGGGCTTCGGGACGAACGGCGCTGGCACCTTCGGACGGGGCGCGGTGCCGGATGGCGTGGCGTTGCGCCCCGGCCGGCTCGCGTTAGGCGACTTTCCCTGCTCTCCCTTTGCCGGCCGTGGTGCACCGGCGTCCGAACGCATGCTGAGCGCGATGCGCCCGCGGTCCAGATCGACGTTCATCACCCGAACGGTCACCCGATCGCCGACGCGGACTACCTGCGCCGGGTCGCGAACGAAGCTGTCGGCCAGCTGCGAAACGTGCACGAGCCCATCCTGATGTACCCCGACGTCGACGAAGGCGCCGAACGCCACGATGTTCGTCACGACTCCCTCGAGCAACATCCCCTCGCGGAGGTGCTTCGGCTCGGAGATGTCGGCGCGGAACTTTGGCGGCTCGAAGCTCTTCCGCGGGTCGCGTCCCGGCTTCCGCAGCTCGGCCACGATGTCGCGGAGCGTCGGCAGCCCGACGTCGGCGGTGACGTACCGCGCCAGGTCGAGGCTGTCGATCGCC
>JAICUE010000253.1 GCA_025936015.1 Gemmatimonadaceae bacterium | reverse complement strand
GGGGAGTGGGGAAGGGGCTCAAGCTCGCACTGACGACGCTGAATACCGGCCGCCTGACGCTGCCCGCGAGCTGCGCCGGCGTCGGCAAGGCGATGCTCCAGGTGATGCGGACGTGGGGCAACGAGCGCGTGCAGTGGGGGATGCCGATCGGGAAGCACGAGGCGGTCGCCAGGAAGATCGCCCACTGCGCGGCCGACACCTTCGCGATGGAATCGGTCGGCGAGCTCGCTTGCGCGCTGTACGAGCGCGGCAACTACGACATCCGCCTCGAAGCGGCGATCGCGAAGATGTGGAACACCGAGGCCGGCTGGCGCATCGTCGACGACACGCTGCAGGTGCGCGGCGGCCGCGGCTACGAGACCGCCGCATCGTTAGGCGCGCGCGGCGAGCTCGCGATCCCGATCGAGCGGGCGATGCGCGACTTCCGCATCAACCTCATCTTCGAGGGCTCGTCGGAGATCATGCGCCTGTTCATCGCCCGCGAGGCAGTGGACCATCACTTCAAGACCGCCTTCGCGCTCGTCGCGCCGGAGTCGAAGATGGGAGACCGCGCCGCGGCCGCGGGCCGCGTCGCGAAGTTCTACCCAACGTGGTACGCTGCGCGCTGGATCGGGAAGGGACAACTCCCGGTCAGCTATGGTTCGTTCGGCAAGCTGGCCAGGCATCTCCGTTTCATCGAGCGCAACACCCGCCACCTCGGCCGCGCGATCTTTCACGCGATGGTCCGCTTCGGTCCGAAGCTCGAGCGCCGTCAACTGGTGCTCTTCCGCGCCGTCGACATCGGCGCCGAGCTGTTCGCGATGAGCGCCTCGATCACCCGCGCGAAGATGCTCGCCAAGGAAGGGAACAAGGAGGCGATCGAGCTCGCCGATTACTTCTGTCGCGAGGCGCGCGTTCGCATCGAGCAGAGTTTCCGCGAACTCTACGGCCCGAACGACGCCGCGATGCGCGCCGTCTCGAGGCACGTCCTCGATGGCGAGCACACGTGGATGGAACGGGGGATCATCGGGTTGATGCCCGCTGGCGCACGAACGGCGACAATTGAAAAGGCATCAGGCCACGGAGGCAAGAGGCAGGCTGCCCTGCCACTCGGACATGCTGCAGGGACATGAGCCAGAAGGCATGAGGCAGGCTCCAAAACCAGAGGCCAGCACCGCGGGAATTAAACCCGTTGTGCTGGCCTCTGGCCTATACCCTGTCCTCGTGCCTCATGACTAGTGTCCCTGCAGCATGCCAGCTGGCAGGGCAGCCTGCCGCACGCCTCGTGGCAGTATCAGTTTCGCCTAACGCTCGAGGAAGCAGTAAGAAGACCTTACGCGCTGGCCCCCACCGGCTCTTCTTCCCCATTCGTCATCGCCCCGACCATCGTCAGCGCGATTCCGAGCACGGCGTGCAGCGTGATGTCGTTGCCCCCGATCGGGATGAGACCAAACGTCTCGGGAAGGATGAAGCCGACGCCGGCGAGCAGGAGGTACACCGCACCGGAGAGCAGGCAGTAGCGGCGTGAGTTGACCGCCGAGCGCGCCGCGAAAAGTCCCCAGATGCCGAACAGGAGATGCACCGCGTTGTGCGCCAGGTTCATCGGGAACAGCCCGGCCACCTTTGGCGCGGTCGCCATGTGGGCGTCCATCGACATCCCGCCCGTGAGGAAACCGACCAGCGCCACCAGGACGAAGACGACCCCGAAGGTCGCCGCGAATTTCTGTACGAGACGCATGTGTCCAAGCTCCTGTTCTTGAATGTTGCCGGGCCGCTCGTCATCGAGCGTGAATCCTTTCCCGGATCCAGCTCCTGCGCTGCCTAACGCGCCGGCAGCCGCGCGTCAGCGCCACTGCCAGCGAGTGCCTGACGACCGTCGCTCAGACGCTCGCCGGCGCCGCTGCTTTCTCTTCGGCGCTCGTCAGCGCGCCAATCGCCGTCAGCGCCATCCCGAACACCGCGTGCAGCGTGATGTCGTTGCCGCCGATCGGCATCAGGCCGAATACCTCGGGCACCACGAAGCCGACGCCGGCGAGCACGAGATACAGCGCGCCCGAGAGCAGGCAATAGCGCCGCGCCCCGGTCGGCGACCGCATCGAGAGCAGCCCCCAGGCGCCGAGCAGCAGGTGGAGGGCGTTGTGCGCCGCGTTCACGGGGAACAATCCCGCCAGCTTCGTCGAGCTGGCCATGTGCGCATCCATCGACATGCCGCCCGCCAGGAACCCAAGCAGCGCCGCGACGACGAATCCGATCCCGAACACCGCAGCCATCTTCTGGACGAATCGCATGGTATGCCCCGCATCGTGAGTGGACCGCACCACGCCGCGTCGAATGCGACGCACGCGCAGGTTTTCTCTCTACGAAACGGACTCGTCCAGCGGCTGCGGGGTAACGGGTCCGGCCTGCCGTAATTGCAGCAGCATCACCGCCAGGGCGATCGCGATCCCCCCGGCAAGAGTTTCCGCCCCAAGTCGCTGATGCAGGACGATCGCGCCCAGCATCGCGGCCCAGAATGGCTCGATCGTCGACACGATGCCCGTTCGCACCGCGCCGATCGCCGCGAGGCCATTCAGGAAGACCACGAACGCGATCGCCGTCGATACGATTGCCAGCGTTGCCGTCGCACCCCACGCGGCGGGTTCCATCACCGCGGTCAGCGCCATCGTCTCCCGCGTCGCGGTTGACACGAATGCCGGCGCCATCGAGGCGACGGCGGCGACGATCGCGCCCACCACCAGGAAGCACACCCCCGCGCCGACGGTGACGAACGCCGATGCCACCCGCGCCGGGACTCCCTCGCTCAGCGCCCCGATGAACGGCACGTACAACGCGTAGATCACCGCCGAGCCTAACGCCAGCACGACGCCGGCCGGGTGCAGGCTCTGCGCCCTCGGCGCGCCGACCATCAGCGCGATTCCCGCCAGCGAGAGTGCCAGCGCCGCGATCTTCATCGCGTCCAGCCGCTCGCTGCGCCGCAGCACCGCGAACACCGCGATCCACGACGGATAGGTGTAGAAGAGGAAGACCAGCGTCGCGACCGGGATCCAGCGCAGTGCGAGGAGGGTCGTGAACCCGACCACCGCCTGGCCGCCGCCGCCTAACGCGATGAGCCGGACACGCCGTCCACGCGCCGTCGCCAGCGCCGATGCGCCACCCGCCAGCAGCACGAGCGTCCCCGCGCCGAGCAGGTAGCGCCAGACGAGGATGGTCAACAGCGGCGCGCCGGCACGCTCGGCGATCGTGACGAGGATCGTGATCGATCCGAAGCAGCACGCCGACAGGGCGATCAGCGCCGTACCGGCCGCCGCCGACCGCCTCACTTCAGGTGGAGCAGCCAGATCGCGATCCGGAAGTAGACGACGATCCCCGCGACGTCGACCAGCGACGCGACGAACGGCGATGAGGCGATTGCCGGATCGAAGCCGATCTTCGTGAATACCAGCGGAAGCATCGCGCCAACGATCGTCCCGATCAGCACCACCGCCACCAGCGTCAGCGAGATCACCATCGCCACGGTCGTCCCGTTGCCCCACATCAGCGCGCGCACGAACCCGATCGCGCCGAGGAAGATGCCGAGCGCGACACCCTGTCCGATCTCGCGCGACAGCACGCGCATCACGTCGCGGATCTTCACGTCGCCGACCGCGAGCGCGCGGGTGATCAGCGTCGCCGACTGCGAGCCGGAATTGCCGCCCGAACTGATGATCAGCGGAACGAAGAACATCAGCGCCGTCACCGACTCGAGCACCCCCTGGTAGTGGCGGAGCGCCGTGCCGGTGAACATCTCCTCGACGAACAGGAGCACCAGCCATCCGCCACGTTTGCGCGCGAGACTCCAGAAGCCGGCCTGGAAGTACGGCTCCTCGAGCGGCTGCACCGCGCCTAACCGCTGGACGTCTTCGGTCTGCTCGTCGACCATCGCGTCGAGCACGTCGTCGACGGTGACGACGCCGATGATCCGGTCGCTCTCGTTCACCACCGGCACCGCGACGAGATCGTATTCGCGGACGACGCGCGCGACCTCCGACCGGTCGGCCATCGGGGGCACGGTGACGACTTCCTCCCACGCGATGTCGTCGACGCGCGCACCCTCTGCCGCAGCCAGCAGCTCGCGGATCGACATCACTCCCTGCAGCCGGCCCTGTTCGTCGGTGACGTAGATGGCGTGCATCGCTTCCTTGCGCCCGGCGCGGGCCAGCGCGCGCACCGCGAACAGCGCTTCCTCCACCGTCATCGTCGCGGCGACGGAAACGAACTCCGTCGTCATGATTCCGCCCGCGCTCTCCGGATCGTACGCGAGCAGCTGTTCGGTCTCGAGCCGTGCCTCCGCCGGGATCTCGGCGAGGATGTCGTCGGCGTGGTCTTCCTCGAGCTCCTCGAGAACGTCGGCCCGGTCGTCGGGCGTCATCGCCGACACGAGCGACGCCGCCTGCTTCGCCGTCATCTCCTCGAGGACTTCGGTGCGCAGCTCCTCGTCCATGTACTCGAGGACGTCCGCTGCGCGATCCTTCGACAGCGCCATCAGCAGCTGCGGCACCATCTCGCGGGGAATCGCCTCGGCGACGTCAGCGAGATCCGCCGGATGCATCTCCTCGGTTTCGGCCGCGACATCGGCCGGCGATTCCTCGAGCATCACGAGGATGTCCGGCGCGAGGAGCGCGGCGACCGGACGCTCTTCTTTTCGCTGGGGTGTGGTCATCGCGTCGCTCGCCGAATGTTCGAAGCGCCGGTCGCCTGCGGCGCAGTGTCGTGCGTCACGTGAGGGTCGTCACGCCCGCGACGAGAGGCGTCAAGTTAGGCTCGCGCCGCGTGGCGAACAAGCCGTGCCGAGCGTCTGAAGTTGAAGCCGCGAAGCAGTGGCTACTCCCACCTCAGCTCCTTCTCATGCGCGTATTCGTCACCGGCGCGGCGAGTCCTCTCGGCCGTGCCCTCGTCACTGCGCTCAAGCGCC
>JAICUE010000535.1 GCA_025936015.1 Gemmatimonadaceae bacterium | reverse complement strand
GAGCGTCCGTGTCTCGACTCGGTCGACCAGGATCCCGACATGGCCGGCGAAGAGCGCGATCGGCGACCAGAGGCAGATGAGCAGCAGTGCGACACCCCCATCCCACATGTCGTTCGCCCGGAAGCCGAGCGCGATCACGGCCACCCAGTCGCCGATCGCCGAAACGGCGATCGCTCCGGCGAGGGCACGGAGGTGGGCGTCGCGAACCGTCACTGCCACGGACTGTAGGACAGTCCGCGGCGTGATTCGTTACGCCTCGGCCTCCTTGGGCGAGAAGATCACCGCGGGCACCTCTTCCTCCGCGGGGTCGACGTCTCGGAGGACGACGTCGAACACCGTCATCGCGACCGCGGCGATCGGCACGGCGAACAGCACCGCCCAGCCGCTGAAGAGGATCCCGACCGTCGTTACCGAGACGAGCACGAGAAGCGGTGAGAGACCGACGGCCTCGCCGAGCACCCGCGGCATGACGAGGTAGTCCTCGAGGAGACGGACCGCGAGGACGCAGGCCGCCGCGAGTGCAGCGACGTGCACGGACGCGGTGAACCCGACCGCGACGGCGAGACCGCCGGCGGTGAGCGGACCGATCACGGGCACCACTTCCACGAGCCCGGCGAACGCACCGACCAGGATCCAGTACGGCTCGCCGATCGCCCAGAACAGCAGGGAGAGGACGACGGCGACCGCCACGATGAGGAGCACCTGACCGCGCACGAACGCACCGAGCCGGAGATCGATCAGCGCCCATGTGTCGCGCACCTTCTTGCGCCGTGGCCGGGGTAACAGCGAGCAGAGGACATCGACCGCCTTGTCGCGCTCGAAGATCCAGTAGGCCGCAGCAGCGAACGTGAAGAGCACACCGATCACGACCTCGAACGCCTTGATGCCGATGCCCACGACCGGTTTCACGAGCCCGTCCCGTTTCGGGAGGTCGTTCAGCTGCTTCCGCAGAGCGGTGAGAACCTGATGCTTGACGCCTTTCGAATGCTCGGCGGCGCGCGCGACCTCGGCCTTGCCGCTCGGACTGAGCGCGTGGTCGACCTGGTGCAGGGCAGCCGGTGCCGCGAAGGAAAGAGCGACCGCGATCGCGCCGACCAATGCGAGGTAGTGGAGTGCCAGGCCGAGCGGGGCCGGCACGCGGTGCCGTGCGAGCCAGTCGATCGACGGGCGGATCGCGGCGGCGATGATCATCGCCGAGAACAGCAGCCCGACGACGAGGCGGAGCTGCCAGAGCGCCAGGGTTGCGACGACGATCCCGACGACGACGAGCGTCACGATCGCCGCGCGTTTCGCGGTGTCCAGCATGGCGGCCGGTATTTCCCATTTCGAGCCGTTTTCAAGCCCTAGGCGAACGCCTGTTCGCGTAGTACAATGGCCGTCCCATGGCAGCCGACGAGCTCGTCGTCCACGGCGCCCGGGAGCACAACCTGAAGGACATCACGGTGCGGCTCCCGAGGAACGCCCTCATTTGCATCACCGGGCTCTCGGGCTCCGGCAAGTCGAGCCTTGCCTTCGACACGATCTACGCCGAGGGGCAGCGCCGGTACGTCGAGTCGCTCTCCGCCTACGCGCGGCAGTTCCTGCAGATGATGGAGAAGCCGGACGTCGACTCGATCGACGGCCTCAGCCCGGCGATCTCGATCGATCAGAAGACGACGTCACGGAACCCGCGTTCGACGGTCGGCACGGTGACCGAGATCTACGACTACCTCCGCCTGCTCTACGCACGGGTCGGGCGGCCGCATTGCCCGATCGACGGCCGGCCGATCACGGGGCAGTCGATCGACGCGATCGTCGAGGAGATCCTCTCGCTGCCCGACGGGACGCGGTTCACGGTCAACGCGCCGGTCG
>JAICUE010000006.1 GCA_025936015.1 Gemmatimonadaceae bacterium | reverse complement strand
GGAGCAACGCGGATGTCGGCGAGATCGGTCGGCAGGTGACGGTCCTGGTGGAGTGCTGGCGCTAGTTTCGCGCAGTCCGGAACTGCCAAGCGACAAAACTGATCCTGCCACAACGCAGGAGGCAGGCTGCCCGACCCTCGGCATGCTGGCAGGGGCCTGAGGATAGGCGGAAAGAGTCAGGGGATCGGCCAGCGGGCAGCGATGCAACCGCCACCATCGCGGCCGCAGTTCCGGAATCGGGAAATGCGACTGCGCCAGGGCGATGATGCGGCGGACACGCGGGCGCGGGATGCGACGGCGCGGGGCGTTACGACGAGGAACGTTCGGCGCGATACGCGTTAGGCGGCACGCGGCCTGACCGCGGTGGGGCGCCGCGAGCATGAGAGGTCCACGGCGTCGAGTGCGGTACCGCCGCCTAACGCGCCGCCCCCGGCCTCTCACGCTCCGACGCGGGCGGGCGCTTCGCCGTTCACGCCCCCAATCGGTCGTCCACTGTCGTCAGAACAGCGGGCGGAGCGCCGCGGCGCGGCGCCCTGCTGCCTCCTGGCCGGTCCCCTGCCTCATGCCACCTGCTCTCATGCCCCTGCCCGCATGCCGATAGGCCGGGCAGCCTGGCTCGTGGCCTAGTGGCAGCGGGGTTGTTGACTCATGGTCGTTCCGGTTGCTATATTAGGGGTTCGCATCGGGTAGCGGTGCGTCCGGCACGGAAGCGTGCCGAAGCGGCGCGAGGAATTCTTGCGCCGGCGTGTGATCGGCGGGACGGCATTACCGGACTCCGAGCACAGAATTTTTTTCGGAGAATGGCAATGCGTACTACCGGCACAGTGAAGTGGTTCAACGACGCGAAGGGCTTCGGTTTCATCACGCCTGAGGGCGGTTCCAAGGATTGCTTCGTGCACTACTCGGCGATCCAGGGCAACGGCTTCAAGACCCTCGTCGAGGGCGACCGTGTCGAGTTCGACATGGTGCAGGGCGCGAAGGGTCCGTCGGCTGAAAACGTCGCCAAGGCGTAATATCCTACCGGAGCGTTCATGATCGAAGTGATTCTCGAAGAGAGCGACCGGCTGGACTGGGCGCTCAAGGCCTTCAAGAAAAAGATGCTCCGCTCCGGGATCCTGAAGGATCTCCGCCGCAAGCGTCACTACGTGAAGCCGAGTGAGGCTCGCCAGTTGAAGGCGGCCGAAGCACGGCGCCGTAAGCGCTCCGGCAAGGAGTAAGCAAAGTTCGTCAAGCGACGCGCGTGACCCTCGGGCCACGCGCGTCGCTTCGCATTCCCACCCTCGAGGTTCGCAGCACATGGCGATGCGCGCGTGAGCACGATCGACCTTCGCGACGCGGCCCGCGCCGCGGCCGCCGCGCACGACTTTCTCGTCGACCCGCCCGATCCCTCTGGGATCGGTGCGCTTTCGCCAGCGGCACTCAGCGCGGGGGCGCGCGACCTGACCTCGCTCTTCTGGTCCTCGATCGACAACCTCGACACCCGCGACCTCGACCAGCTGGAGTTCGTGGAGCGTCTGCCTGACGGCGCGATCCGCCTGCTGCTGGCGGTGGCCGACGTCGACGTCTACGTACCGCAGGGGTCGGCCCTCGACGCATACGCCGCGCACAACACGACGTCGGTCTATACCGGCGTCACCACCTTCCCGATGCTCCCGGAGCGGCTGTCGACTGACCTGACATCGCTCGTGGAAGGGGAGACACGGGCGGCGATGGTCGTTTCGCTGGTCGTGGGCGAGGCGGGCGTCGTCGCTCCGGCCGAGGTCTTTCGCGCAATGGTCTGCAACCGCGCGAAGATGGACTACACAGACGTCGGCGCCTGGCTCGCCGGTGCGGGGGCGCCGCCGCGCGCGGTGGCCGCGCATCCCGAGCTTGCCGACCAGCTGCGGCTGCAGGACGAAGCCGCGCAACGGTTGCGGAAAGTGCGACACGAGCACGGTGCGCTCGATCTCGAAACGATCGAGGCGAACACCATCTCGGTCAACGGCCGCGTGGTCGACATCGCGCTCGTCCACAAGACACGGGCGCGCGACCTGATCGAGGACTTCATGATCGCCGCGAACAGCGGCGTCGCGACCTTTCTCGAGTCGCATGGTGTCGCATCGATCCGCCGGGTGGTGAAGGCGCCGAAGCGGTGGCCGCGGATCGTGGATCTCGCCGCACGCGACGGGGTGACGCTACCGCCCGAGCCCGACGCGAAAGCGCTCTCGGAATTCCTCGCCGCGCGCCGGAAGGCGGCGCCCGAGCGCTTCGCCGATCTCTCGCTCTCCGTGGTGAAGCTGCTCGGCGCGGGTGAGTACGACGTCGAGACTCCCGGTGGCGAGCAGCAGGGTCACTTCGGGCTCGCGGTCGACGATTACACGCATTCGACGGCGCCTAACCGTCGCTACGCGGACCTGGTGACGCAGCGCCAGCTGAAGGCGCTGCTGGCTGGCGCGGCGCCGCCGTACACGGTCGAAGAGTTGCGGGCGATCGCGGCGCGTTGTACGCGGATGGAGGACGAGGGACGCGTCGTCGAGCGCGAGGTGAGGAAGATGGCCGGGGCGGCGCTCCTCGCCGGTCGCATCGGAGAGACCTTCGATGCGGTGGTCACCGGCGACACGCCCAAGGGCGTCTTCGTCCGGCTGCTGCATCCACCGGTGGAGGGGCGGGTCGTTCACGGGTTCGAGCGGCTCGATGTCGGCGACCGGACGCGCGTCAAGCTGGTCGGCACCGACGTCGCCAGGGGATTCGTCGACTTCGCCCGGGCCTGACGGCCGCGCCGCGGCTGCCTAACGCTCCGGCCACCTGTCGCGACGCGACGGGCCGGGCATTTGCCGCCTAACGCGCGGCGGGCTCTTTCTGGCGCGGCGCTGGCTCGCGGCCGGGGGGGAGGCCGCTGATGAGCCCGCGCCAGAATGCGCCGTCGGCGGCGAGCATCGCGTTGGCCGCGATCGGGCCGTCGCTGCCCGCCGGGTAGAACTCCGGAGTGTGATCGGGCCCGGCGATCGCGACGATCGGATCGACGATCGACCAGGCCTGCTCGACTTCGTCGCTGCGGGCGAAAAGCGTTGCCTCCCCGAGCATCGCGTCGAGAAGGAGCGTCTCGTAGGCCGGGCCCGGTGCGCCGCCGAAGTCCTCAGCGTAGGAGAAGCGCATCCGGACGGGCGAGAGCTCCATTTCCGGCGTCAGCGAGAGTGCGGCACCGGGTCGCTTCGCCTGGAAGCTGAGGGTGATCCCTTCATCGGGCTGGATGCGGACGACGAGCTCGTTCGCGTCCATCGTCCGGCGCGCCGCCCGTGGCCAGAGGACGCCGGGCGCGCGGCGAAAGCGGATTGCGATCTCGGAGACACGCGTCGCGAGCCGCTTCCCGCTGCGGAGGTAGAAGGGCACGCCCTCCCACCGCCAATTGTCGACGAAGACGCGGAGTGCCGCGTACGTCGGCGTCGTCGAGTCAGGCGCGACTGCGGGCTCGTCGCGATAGGCGGGGACGTGCTCTCCCTTGATCGTGCCGGCGGCGTACTGGCCGAGGACGACGCTCTCGCGTAGCGCGACGGCATCGAACCGCCTAACGGCGCGGAGCAGCTTGACCTTTTCGTCACGCACCGCGGTCGCGGTCATCGCGCCTGGCGGTTCCATTGCCGTCGTCGCGAGGAGCTGCATCAAATGGTTCTGGAACATGTCGCGGACGACACCCGCTTCCTCGTAGTAGCTGCCGCGCGTCTCGACGCCGACGGTTTCGGCGGCGGTGATCTGCACGCTGGCGATCGAGCCGCGGTCCCAGAGGGGTTCGAAGATCGCGTTCGCGAAGCGGAAGGCGAGGATGTTCTGGACCGTCTCCTTGCCGAGGTAGTGGTCGATCCGGTAGAGCTGCGGCTCGGCGAATCGCGCGAGCAGCTCGGTGTTCAGCGTGCGCCCGCTGGCGAGATCGCGACCGAAGGGCTTCTCGATGATGAGGCGCGTCCACGGGCCCTTCTGCTGCTCCTCGTTTTCCTGGGTGCGCGGCGCAGCGCCGCTCTTGGAGAGCGACTCGATGACGCGGAGAAAGAGGCTCGGCGGAATCGCGAGGTAGAACATCCGGTTCGCCGAGCCACCCGCGGCGGTGATCGATTCGAGGGTGGCGGTGATCGCACGATAGAGTGCGGGATCGGTGAGGTCGCCCTTGATGTAGCGTGCGCCGCGCGTGAGGCGATCGAGTGCATCCGGGTTCACCGAACCGCCGGTATCATCGGCGGTGGCGAGCGATTCCCCGATCGCCTTCGCGTAGGATGCGTCGTCGTCGGCGACGCGGTCGACGCCGACGAGTGTGAAGTCGGGAGACAACAGCCCTTCGGCGGCGAGTCGATAGAGTGCGGGATAGAGCTTGCGCCGGGCGAGATCGCCTAACGCTCCGATGAGGACGAGAACGCAGTCGTCGGCGGTGCCGCGCGCCGCGCTCTCGCTGATCGTGAGTCCGGGATCGTTCACCATCACGATGTCTTCACGGCGTGGCCGCCGAACTCGTTGCGCAGCGCCGCAATCACCTTGCCGGCAAACGAGTCTTCCTGTCGCGAGCGAAGGCGCATGATGAGCGAGAGGGCGATGACGGGGGCCGGAACATCGAGGTCAGTCGCTTCCTGCACGGTCCAGCGCCCTTCGCCGGAATCGGCGATCCATCCCTTCAGTGCCGAGAGATCGGCATCCTTGGCGAAGGCTCGTTCGGCGAGCTCGTTGAGCCACGAACTGACGACGCTGCCGTGGTTCCAGAGCGCGGCGATCTGCGCGAGATCGAGCTTGAAGTTCTTCGAAGCGTGGAGAATCTCGTAGCCTTCGGCGTATGCCTGGAGCAAGCCGTACTCGATACCGTTATGAACCATCTTCACGTAGTGCCCGGCGCCCGGCGGCCCGACGTGCGCGTAGCCGCCCGGCTCGGAGAGCGCGGTGAACAGCGGTTCGCAGATGGAGATCGCGCGATCGCTGCCGCCGACCATGAGGCAGTAGCCGTTCTCCAGACCCCAGACGCCGCCGCTGGTGCCGGCGTCGATGAACTCGAGACCTCGGGACTCGAGGTCGCGGGCCCGCCGCAGCGAGTCGGTGTACTTGGAGTTGCCGCCGTCGATGATGACGTCGCCCTTCGCGAGCATGGGCACGAGCGTTTCGATCGTGTCATCGACCGGCTTGCCGGCGGGGACCATGATCCAGACGACGCGGGGAGCGGAGAGGGCGGCAACGACCGCTTGCAGGTCGTTGGCCGATCGCGCGCCGAGCGCGGCGACCCGCTTCACGGCGTCAGCACTGCGGTCGAAGGCAACGACTTCGTGTCCCTTCCGGAGCAACCGTTCAGTCATGTTGCCGCCCATCTTGCCAAGCCCGATCATCGCGACGCGCATCAGGTTCCTCACTGGTGATTGAAGTGACTCGCTCAGCGGATGAGCACGACCCGCGCCGGTGCGCCATCGCAACCGCGAATTCGCAGCGGCAGGCAGACGACGTCATACTCGCCGGGCGCGACGTTCTCGAGTGCAAGCCCCTCGACGATGGCGACGTTGGCGCGCAGCAGCGTGTCGTGCGAGCGGTGATGTCCGGCGTGATACTGCTCGACCGACAATGCGTCGATCCCGACGAGCTTCACGCCGCGCGAGACAAGGAGCTCGGCACCGTCAGGCGCAAGATACGTGAAGTCCTCCTCGAACACGCCGGTGGCCGCGAAGCGCTTCGAGTTTCGCGAACGAAGCAGGACGCGAGTGTGCTTGCCGATGCGAGAGTCGAGCGCCGGCGCACCGATCGCGCGGACGTCGTCAGGGATGTCGATTACGACCGCCGGGCCGATCAGGGCGTCGAGGGAGACGTGATCCACGCCGGCGCCGGCGTCGTCCATGTGCAGGGGGGCATCGACGTGCGTGCCGGTGTGCGAGCCCATCGTCAGCAGCGAGACGTTGCTGGAATCGCCGTTCGCGATTCGCTTGGCGGGAGCGATCTCGACAGCCGGATTGCGCGGGTAGATCGGCATCCCGGTGAAGATCGGGCGTGATACGTCGATGATGGTGCGACCTGCTGAGCTCAGCGGATTCATGTTGTGAAGGTTGCGGGTGCGGTGGTGCTCATCTCCGTCTAGATTGTCGGGATGCGGGTCCGGGTCCGTCCGGACGGCGCCCTACCCATGGATCACGAATGATGTTCAAGAATCGACGCGCCGCCTCGGTGACCGCGGCCGCGGCGCTGACCGCGCTCGGCGCGTTCGCCTGTGAAAAAGCTGGAAGCGCACACGAAGCGACGACCGCACAGGCCACGCGGCCGGACACGACGCCGGTACGCGCGAGCATCGTGCCGGAGCGTTGCGCGACGATGCCCGCGAACTGGACGCTCGCGGTGACACCGAAGCGCCTCCTCCCGAAAACCGACAGCGGGAAGGCGACCGCTGCGACAAGCAACAGCACGGCGCAGGATTCGACCAAAAGTGCTGCGAGTGATTCTGTCGCCGCAGGGCCGATCGATACCACGTCAGCCGCGGGAAAGGCGCGCGCTCGGAAGCAGGCTGCGAGTGCGCGGCGCGACTCGATCGCTGCAGCAAAAGTCGCTCTCGACACATTCCCGACTCCGCCGACGCCGCTGCCCGGAGCAGTGCTTCCGGGATGCCGAATCGTTGCGTTTTACGGGAATCCGTTGTCGAAGCGAATGGGGATCCTCGGCGAGCTGCCGACGCCGCAGATGCTCGCGAAGCTCGAGGACGAGGCGCACGCATTCGAGCGCGCGGACACGGCGACGCCCGTAGTGCGCGCGCTCGAGATGATCACGCCGGTCGCACAGGGCAGCCCTGGCACGACGGGACTCTGGCGCATGCGGATGCCGGACACGCTGATCGAGAACATGGCGAAGCTCGCCGAATCGAAGGGCTATCTGTTCATTCTCGACGTGCAGGTGGGGAAGAGCACCGTCGCCGCGGAGCTCGCGCCATTGATCCCCTGGTTGAAGCGTCCGTACGTGCACCTTGCGCTCGACCCCGAATTCTCGATGAAGGGTAAGGAACCCCCGGGCAAGAAAATCGGCACGATGGACGCGGCCGACGTGAACGTCGCGATCGCACTGCTCGAGAAGCTGGTGGACGAGAACAAACTGCCGCCGAAGGTGCTGATCGTACATCGGTTCACGCAGTCGATGCTGACGAATCACGAGAAGATCGCTCGCGATCCCCGAGTGCAGGTGGTGATCGACATGGACGGTTTCGGGCCGCCACATCTGAAGCTCGACTCCTACAAGGCGTACGTGCACAAGCGCCCGGTGCAGTACTTCGGGATCAAGCTGTTCTACAAGAACGACAAGCCGCGCTTCAGCGCCGCCGACGTGCTCCAGCTCTCACCGATCCCGCAGTACGTGCAGTACCAGTGAGGCTGCTGCCCACCAGCGCGAAAGCGGCCGGTCGTGCTTAGATTCCGTCGTTCGACCCGGTAGCTCAATTGGTAGAGCAACGGCCTTTTAAGCCGTAGGTTGTGGGATCGTGCCCCACCCGGGTCATGTCGTCCGGCCGCAGCAACCACACAACGTGTCGCGACGTGCCACGCGCATCTTCCGCCGAGCGCGCGCGCACTCCATCGTTCCTGCGGCCTGATTCATTTCGGTTCCATCGCATTTCGTGACGACTGTCGAACACCACTTGCGCGACGAAGCGCTGAAGCCAGAAAATCGCGATCAGCAGTGCACCGCCTCGGCGGCACTTCGCGAACCGACGACGGGCAGGACGCGCACGCTGCGCGATCCCGACGAACGACTGCGCCTCGCGATCGAAGCGGGCGCCGTCGGGACGTGGGACTTCGATCCATCGTCAGGCGCGCTCACCTGGTCGGAGCGATGCAAGTCGCTGTTCGGTCTCGGCGGCGGCGAGCACCCGACGATCGACGTGTTCTTCGCGAGCCTCGACCCGGACGATCGCGCGATCGTCGAGCGGAAAGTCGCAGCCGCGCTGGACCCCAACGGGGACGGCAGCTACGAGGCCGAGTTCCGCATCAGGCGCGGCGACGGATCGCAGCGCACCGTGATGTGCAAGGGCCGCGCGGTGATCGTCACGGACGACGACGGCGTGGTGTCGCAACGGTTGATCGGTACGGTCGTCGACATGACACAGCGGCGTCGCTCTGAGGACTACTCGCGACTGCTCGCCGAGGCCAGTACGATGCTGGCGTCTTCGCTCGATCTCGAGGTCATGCTCGCGGGTATCGGAAAACTCGCCTGTCAGCGCTTCGCCGACGCCGTCGCCATCGACCTCGAGGATGAGAACGGAGTGCTCACGCGCGCAGCAACCGTCGAATGCGATGGACGCCGCCCACGCGTGCTCGATCGGGCGCGTGTCGCCAATCCGGACAGCGCAAGCTGGGCGGAGGAGCACCCCGTCGTTCGCGCGCTCCGCGAACAGCGAACGATACGCATGGAGTCGGTGACTGCCGCTGACCGCGACGCGATGTCCGGCACCGACGACCATCGCAGAACGGTGCACGAAGCCGCCGTCTCATCGTTGATCGCCGCGCCACTCGTCGCGCGCGGACGGGTGCTCGGCGCCATCAGCTTCCTGCGCACGACCAATCAACCCGGGTACGACGCTGCCGAGCAGCTCGTCGGTGAGGAACTCGCGCGCCGCACCGCGACCGCCATCGAGAACGCGCAGCTGTATCGGGCGGCGCTGGCGGCCAGCGAGGCGAAGTCGAGTTTCCTTGCCGCGATGTCACATGAGTTGCGGACTCCGCTCACTGCGATCATCGGCTACGAAGAATTGCTCGCTGACGGCATCACGGGTCCCGTCACCGAACCGCAGCGGCACCAGCTCGGTCGCATCAAGGCGAGTGCGACACACCTGCTCGGACTGATCGACGAGATCCTCACCTATTCACGCGTCGAGGCGGGAAGCGAGCAGCCGCACTTCGAGTCGCTCAGCGTGCTGACCGCACTCGAGGAAGCCGCGTCGATCGTCGAGCCGCTGGTGACCGACCGCGGCCTCGCGCTGGACCTCTCGGTCGATGCCACAGCAACCGGTGCACACGTCCATACCGACGCGCAGAAGGTGCGCCAGATCCTGGTGAACCTCCTCTCGAACGCGACCAAGTTCACGGAGCGCGGGACGATCGCGCTTGGCGCGCGCCGCGAGGGGCGGCAGCTCCTCGTCTACGTGCGCGATACCGGCATCGGCATCGCCGAAGAGCATCAGCACAGGATCTTCGAGCCCTTCTGGCAGGTGAACTCGCGGGCGACGCACAGGATCGCCGGAACGGGGCTGGGCCTAACGGTCTCGCGGCGGCTCGCGCAGATGATCGGCGGCGAGCTCAGGGTCGAAAGCAGCCCGGGGCAGGGGAGCACGTTCACCCTCGAGCTTCCGCTCGATGCGCGCCCGATGGATCCCATCGCCCCCCGACAGCTCGCCTGAGGATCGCGCCAGGCTGCGCTGCCTAACGTCAGGGCCGCCGGGGCGCCGCGGCCGGCGAATCAGTACGTCGAGTCGAACTCCCAGACCATCCGCGAGATGTCGGTGGTGAGCGCCTTCGCTACCGCTTCGTCGGGGATGCCTGCCGTCAGCACGACGAGGACGTACGGGGTCCCTCCGCGCGGATATACGATCGCGGCGTCGTGCAGCACGCCGGTGATCGAGCCGGTCTTCTGCGCGACCGGCGTCCCCGCGGGGAGGCCAGCGGCGATGTCCCCGCTGTAGACCTCACGGAGAAGAATGTCGCGCATCTGCGCGCAGCTCGGCGGCGATGCGGCGGTCCCGCGCTCGATCGCGAGCAGCAGCGCGGCAAGGCCGCGGGCCGTCGTCGTGTTGTTCATGCCGCGCGCGAATGCCTTCCCGTCCTCGACGCCACGGAGCACGTGCATCCGCGTCGCGCCGAGCGCGTGGGCGGTCGAGTCGGCGGCGGTCGCGCCCGCGACGGCGATCAGAATGTTCGTCGCGAGGTTGCTCGACCTCGTGATCATGTGCTCGATCAGCTCGCGAACGGGCACGCGCTTCCCGATGAACGCGTACATCGCGCTGTCGGAGTCGTCGCCGGGATCGAGCGCGTAATTCGATCCGTCGACGATGGACCCGAAGCTGTTGACGACGAGCACGGGCTGATCGAGCGAGAGATGCCCGGCATCGGCTTGACGGAACAGCTCGATCATCACCGGGACCTTCATCGTGCTCGCCGCGTGGAACGACTGGTCGCCCGCGATGCCCATGTCAAAACGGTCGTGCAGGTCGTGAAGCACGACCGCCACCTGCGCACCAGGGACTGCCGCGATACGCGCCTCGATGCGCGTCCGGAGCGAGTCGACGGGGGGCGATTGCCGCAGGAGCGTGCTGTCGCCGGACACTGCTGCGAGGGCGAGGAGGAGAGTGATCATCGCCCGAATATAGACCGGCGATCGAGCGCCGCAATGCAGCTCGCCGTAAGGCAGGAACTGCGCGCGTTGCTTTCGCCGCGGTGAGTCGTACTACGAGAGAAGAGCGCAACGCGGCGCTCAATGGATCCCGCCCATCGCCACGACGCCATGTCCCAGACCGTACCGGAGAGTCGCGAACCCCTCACACCGACGGTCACGCCGGCGCAACTGAAGCGTGAACGTCTTCGGTTCTCCGATTTCCGGTTCACGCGCACGCCGGCGGGTCAGTGCTCGTGCGAGGTGGAACTCGAATGGGTCGATGGTGTTCGAGTGGTCGGCAAGGCGGGGGGGCAGTCGAGCCCGATGGGAGACCTCCGGATCGCGGCGGATGCAGCGTTGCGGGCGCTCGAGATGTTCTCCGGCAGCGCACTGCAGTTCGAGCTCGTCGGAGTGAAGCTGCTGCGCGCGTTCGACGCGAACGTCGTGATCGTTTCGGTGAACGTGAAGCGCGGCGAGGGTCCGCCGCGCCTGCTCGGGTGCTACCTCGCGGAGCACGATGCCATCCGAGGGACGGTCGTCGCCGTACTCAACGCGACCAACCGCGTGCTCGGCAATTTCATCGCGACACGCTGACCGTCAGGCGGTGCGGACGCGGCCGGGCCGCTCGCCCGCGCCGCTAGATTGCAATCATTCACGCAGGGAGAGTAAGTGACGCGCTCGAACATCTGCGCGGCATTGGCGGCGTCTGTCGCTCTAGCCGCTTGCCAGCACAACGCGCCGACGACGGCGCCCGCTCCCGAAGGCACCGCGGCTGCCGCTGTCGCCGCCCAGACCCCCGTCAGCACGAGCGCGACCGACAGTGTCCGCGCACCGGCCGACAGCGCCGCACTTCGCGCCGATACCGCGAATGTCTCGAGCGCCGAGGTGACCAAGACCGCGCAGCAGGTGTTCGGCGACAGCACGCCGCCGGCCGCAGCCGCGGTCGACTCGGTGATCGACGACGCCCCCGCGCTGGATGTCGAGCCATACGAGACGCAGGAGCGCGTCGCCTTCTACGTGAAGATGTTCAGCGGGCCGGCGCGTGAGCGCATCGAGAATCGCCTCGAGCAGGGAAGCCGTTATGAGCCGATGATGCGCGCGAAGTTGCGCGCGGCCGGGCTCCCGGAGGATCTCGTCTATCTCGCCCTGATCGAGAGCGGGTACGATCCCGATGCGTACTCGAAGGCAGCAGCCGTGGGGATGTGGCAGCTGATGACGGGGACCGCGCAAGGCTCGGGGTTGCGAGTGGACTGGTGGGTCGATGAGCGACGCGATCCCGTCCGTTCGACGGACGCCGCAATCAGCTTTCTCCGCTACCTGAACGACCAGTTCGGATCGCTCTACCTGGCGGCCGCGGCGTACAACGGCGGCCCGGGCCGCGTCGCGCGCGGCCTCGAGCGCTACGCCGACGACCTGCAAGGCACGACCGGGGAGGATCGCTTCTTCGCCCTCGCCGAGAAGGACTACCTGCGCGCCGAGACGCGCAACTATGTGCCGCAGCTGATTGCGGCGGCGCTGATCGCCAAGCAGCCGACGCGCTATGGGATGACTCTGCGGACGCTGCCCCCGTTCGTCTACGACACGGTCGTGGTAGCGGCGTCGACACCGATGGCCGCGATCGCGCACGCCGTCGGCGTACCGGTGTCGCAGATCGTCGAGCTGAATCCGCAAGTGCTGCGCGGCGTGACTCCGCCGAAGACGCGCTTCACGGTGCGTGTCCCCGTCGGGACGGCCGCGCATTTCGACTCGTCGTTCGCAGCGCTGCCCGCCGCGGAGCGCACGGCCTACACCCGCATCATCTCGAAGAAGGGAGATACGCGGGTGAGCATCGCGCGCCGCGCGCACATCACCTCGACTCAGCTCGGCTGGTACAACCCGAAGCTCGAGGTTGCGAGGAAGAGCGGTCGTGTGGTCGCCGGCCAGGTGGTGCTCGTCCCGAGCGAAGCGGTGGTCGCCGCGGCCCGCGACGTCCCCGATCCGTCGATCGAGATCTATGGCTCGTCGCGCGCCGCAGTGTACCACACGGTGAAGCGCGGCGAAACGTTAGGCGGCATCGCCCGCCATTACAAGACGACGACGAAGACGGTCATGCGCCTCAACGGGCTGCGAAAGAGCATCATCATTCCCGGCCAGCGACTCATCGTCCGGGCGGGATCCAGCCATTCGTCGTCGTCGCATGCGCGGTCGTCGAGGAAATCGACGAAGCGCCAGGCGAAGCGCCACTAGCGCGCGGCACCGGCCAGAAACGAAAGGGGCGGCGAGATGATCTCGCCGCCCCTTTCGCACTCCCCCCAACCGGTCAGTCCACCGTGCCGCGCCCGTGGTAGCCCTTCATCACGATGCGGTCATAACCATTCGCCGGATCGAGGCCCATGCCGAGTGCCGCGTCGACTGCCGCGGGCCCGCGATTGTAGACAAGCAACGCGATCTTGAGGTTGCCCTTGTACTCGCGGATCAACGTCCGGAGATAGCGAAAGCCGACGCGGAGGTTCGTCTCGCGATCGTACAGCTTCTCCCGCGTTGCGCCCTTGACGAAGTACTGCGCCGTTGCCGGCATCACCTGCGTCAGGCCGACGGCACCGACCGGGCTGGTCGCCCGCTCATTGAACTCGCTCTCGAGACGGACGAGCCGGAAGCCGAGATCGGGTTCGATCCCCTCGGCCATCGCGACATCATACACTGACGTCGCGAGGTCGGCGGCGATTTGGTACTTGGTGGAGTAGGCGATGATCTTGTTGGCGCGATCGAGCTGGTTGCGGGTGAGCTCGAGCTCTCCCTTTGCTTCGCCGAGTTGCTCGTCCAGGCTGCGCGAGTCGCCGGACAGCGCGAAGCTGAACGGCGACGCGGCGCGCGCCTCATCGACGCCCCGGTGGCTCCGAACCAGGAGCCCAACAGCGACCAGAAACGCCGCTCCAAGGAGCGCGTTCTTGATGCGGGCCCGGCGGCGAGCAGCGTCGCCACGGTGCACATAAGTCCGACGAGTCTGTTTCATAAGCTTTTGCTATATAGTTACTTACGATCCACTCGGGGGAGTGGGATCGGTCTCGCCCAGCCAATAAGGGCAACGGCTGTGCCAGCTCAACCGCCCCGCCAGCTCCCCGAGCGCCCACCACTCTTCTCGATCACGCGGACGTCGGAAATCACAAGCGCTCTATCTACTGCTTTGACCATGTCGAAGACGGTGAGCAAGGTCACACAAACTGCTGAGATCGCTTCCATTTCTACCCCGGTGCGCCCGAATGAGCGCACGGTGACCTCGGATCGCAAACCCGGGAGAGCGTCGTCGAGGTTGATGTCGACCTGGACGTCGGTCAGCGGTATCGGGTGGCAGAGCGGGATCAACTCCGCGGTCCGCTTTGCGGCCATCACACCGGCGACGCGAGCGACGGCTATGACATCGCCCTTCTTCAGTGTATTCGCCCTGATGGCGGCGAGCGTGGCGGCGGCCATCCGGATGCTGCCCGCTGCGCGTGCGACGCGCGCGGTCTCGGGCTTCCCGGTCACGTCGACCATCTTTGCCGCGCCGTCGGCGCCGACATGGCTGAGCGGACGATCGTCAGCGGACATCAGCGCTGTCCGAGCGAGCGAAGGAGTTCAGCGGCGACAAGGTTCGGACTGACGTTCCCGCTCGCCAGTTCGCGAGCTCGCTCGACGGCACTGATCGAGCGCGCGCTCCGCTCGGCGGCGCGCTCGTCTCCGCGGCTGACGCGCGCGCGCGTCCGCTCGTGCAGGAGCACGGTCAGCGCGTCGAGCGTGTCGGTGAAGCGACCGCGCGCGCCGGACGCGCCCTGGGCGAAGGCGACGCGAAGCACGGCGGCGCGATCGCCCGATTCGGCAGCGTCGAGAATCGACCGCGCGCCCGCGCGCGCAGCTTCGCGTTCCGGTCCGCCAAGAAGTTCGCCCGGGGCACCGGCGGCAATGGCGATGCGCGCCGCCACGTCGCGCGGCAGCGATTCTTTCTCGAGGGCCTTGGCGACCAGTGGATCGGCGAGAAAGCCGCGCATGTCGGCATCGGGGAGCGGTGGGACCCGGAGCGAGACGACGCGCGATCGAATCGTCGGAAGCAGGGCACCCGGTTCGCTCGACGTGATCAGGATCGTCGTGTCAGCCGGCGGCTCCTCGAGGAGCTTGAGGAAGGCGTTGGCGGCGTAGTCCGAGCCCTCCTGCGGCACCATCCGCTCGGCGTCGCCGACGACGAACACCTTCCTCCGGGCGATCGCCGGAGAGATGCCGGCGCGGTGAACGATCGATCGTACGGCGGCGACAAAGATTCCCTCGGAGCCCGAGGGCCGGGGGTAGAGCCCATTCGCGGCGACGCGTTCAGCGATGGCTTCCGCGTAGTCCTGGCGCACGTCTTCGTGCGAGGCGTCCGCATCCTTGAGTCGCGGGCGGGGGAAGATCCAGTGCAGGTCGGGGTGGGCGAGCTCGCCCGCGTAGCGACACGACTGGCACTCGCCGCACGGCTTGTCCGAGGACTCGCACAGCAGCGCGGTCGCGAGCCAGAGGGCGAGGCGCTGCTTCCCGACGCCGGCGGAACCATGCAGGAGCAGACTCGCCGGCAACCGCGCGGACGCGAGCGCTCCAAGGAGGCGCTGACGAAGGTGCGCGTGGCCGTAAAGCGGGACGATGGGCACGCCGGAATATGCTGATGCCGGCGCGAGGGGGCGAGTCTTGCGGACTCCCGCGCCGGCCTTCCGGGTTCAGCGCCGGGGAAGCTTCTCCGACGCTTTCCGCGCGACGGCGCCGACGAGGGAGAAGTTGCGGCCGTCGAACCAGAATATCGCGAGCTGGCCGAAACGCCTGGCGAGCATCACGGCTTGCTCGCGCGGCATCACCGCTGCTACTCCGTGTTCGCGATAGTCGCCGTCGGGGGCGACGCCGTCGCAGTGTTGAAAGGCGATGCCGCTCTTCCGGAGCTCGGCCTCGAGGTCGGCGTGCCGGGCGGCGTTCCGCTTCTCGGTTTCCTCCTCCTGGGCGGCCGTAGGTTCGTCCTCGGCGTTCTCGCCCATCGGGTTCTCGGCGGTGAGAACGGCGAAGGGCCGCTCGAGGCCGAGGGACGCGAGTGTCGCTCGCTCGGCGGCGCCTAACGGCCGGCGGAGGTCGATGCGCAGGCGTTCAGGGGGCGCGAATTCGAGGATGGTGCACGGGTACTGCGACCACTTGTCGTCGGCGAGCTTTGCGTCGTCAGGCATTCGTCGGGTTCTGGCCGCTCGCGCGGAAGAGGCGTGAGGCAGCGCTGATCTGTTCGTGCGTGCCGAGGACGAGGCAGAGATCCTCGGTCTCGATTGGCGTCTCCGGAGCGGGGTTGAACACCATCGTTCCGTCGGCGCGATGGATCGCAAGAATCGATGCGCCGCTCGCGTCGCGCACCCCGGACTCGGCGACCTCGCGACCGTCGACCGGGCTGCCTTCCTCGACGCGGTAGACCTCGAAGGCGAGGCCGGTCAGGAAGCGCTGCAGTCCGAGCGCGGGGCCATGCGCGGCGGAGATCGTGCGAAACATCTCGTAGCCGCTGCGGCGGATCTCGCGGATCTGGCGTTCGATCTCGTCGCGTGGGACGAGGTAGCGATGCAGGACGCGCGAGAAGATCTCGATCGATGTCTCGAACTCCTCGGGAATGACTTCGTCGGTGCCGAGGGTGAAGAGCGGGTCCATCTCGTGAACGTACCGGCTGCGGACGATGAGATGGACGTGCGGGTTGAGCCGCCGGGCAACGTCGACCGCGCCGCGAGTCCCGGCGGCGTCGGAGATGGCGATGACGACGACGCGCGCGGTGCGCACGCCGGCATGCTCGAGCACCTCGGGCCGTGTCGCGTCGCCGTAGATGATCGAGCGACCGCGTTCGCGCTCTGTGCGCACGACCTGGGGATTCAGCTCGATGACGATGAACGGGATGCCGACGCGGCCGAGCACGCGCGCGAGATTTCGGCCGTTGACCCCGTAGCCGACGACGACGACATGATCAGCGAGCGGCTCGCCGGTGTGCAACGCGAGCGGCGCGGCGCGGCCGGAGGCGAAACGTGCCGGCGCGATTCCCTCGAGACCGGCGGCGATGCGCGGGGCGATCGCGAGGAGAACGGGCGTGAGGGTCATCGTCCCGACGGCCACGGCGAGGAAGAGCTGATAGTGCGCCGCGTCGAGGAGTCCGGACGAAAGCCCGACCTTGCTCAGCACGAAGGAGAATTCTCCGATCTGAGCGAGGGCAAGACCGGCGAGGATCGCGATGCGCAGCGACTGGCCGAGCGCGATGCTCGCACCCGTGGTGATGACCGTCTTGACGACGATCACGACGAGGATCGCACCGAAGACGGTGACGGGCGCGTGAACGACGGTGCGCACGTCGAACAGCATCCCGATCGAGATGAAGAAGAGCGAGTTGAATACTTCGCGCAGGGGGAGGATCTCGCCGAGCGCCTGGTGGCTGTACTCCGATTCCGAGATGACCAGACCGGCGATGAACGCGCCTAACGCGAGCGAGAGGCCGACTCGTGCCGAGGCCCAGGCGGTGCCGAGGCAGAGGAGGATGATCGCGAGGAGGAAGACTTCGCGGCGCCGTGTGGCGACGACGTAGTGCAGGAGGCGCGGCACGACCCACCGCGCGGCGACGACTGCGCCGCCGATGAAGAGCAGCGCCTTGACGACGACCGCGATCGCATCGCTGGCCGCGCCTCCCTCGCTCGCGCCGCTCCCCGTGAGGAAAGGCGTGAACAGCACCATCGGTACGACGCAGAGATCCTGGAAGATCAGGACGCCGAGGACCGCCTGGCCGGCAGGCCCGTCGAGCTCTCCACGGTCAGCGAGGAGGCGGAGCACGATCGCCGTGCTGCTGAGCGCAACGAGCATCCCGAGGAAGAGGGCGACCTTCGTTCCTTCGCCGGCGAGCCGCTCGATCGCGTAGACAGTTCCAATGGTGATGAGGACCTGGAGGCCGCCGCCGACCAGCAGGAAATTGCGGATGCGCGCGAGCTGCTTGAGCGAGAACTCGATCCCGACGGTGAAGAGCAGGAGGACCACGCCGATCTCGGCGATCGATTCGACTTCGTGCGGATCGCTGATCAGGCCGAAGCCATAGGGGCCGCAGAGCACCCCGGTGATGAGGAACCCGACGATCGGCGGCACTTTCGCGCGGTGGAAGAGCAGCACCACCGTGACGCCGAGGCCGAACAGGATGAGCAGGTCGTGCAGAAATCCGGGTTCGTTCATGTCGCGAGCGGAGGCATGGTTCGTGACGTTAGGGCAAGCCGAGTGCGCACGACGATACGGCTGCACCGAAACCGGAGGCGACGATGGAGCAGGGGCTCAATGGGAAGAAGGTAGCGATTCTCGCGACTGACGGCGTGGAGCAGGTGGAGCTGCTCGAGCCGAAAGCAGCGCTGGAGAAGGCAGGCGCGAAGGCGGAAGTGATCTCACTGAAGGCGGGCACCATTCAGGGGATGAACCACGACGAAAAGGGCGAGAAGATTCCAGTGGATCGGGTGCTCGCCGACGTGAGTCCCGCGGACTACGACGCGCTGCTGCTGCCGGGCGGGGTGGCGAACCCGGACAAGCTACGCACCGACCGTCGCGCGGTGAATTTCGTCCGCGATTTCTTCGAGCGCGACAAGCCGGTCGCCGCGATCTGTCACGGGCCGTGGATGCTGGTCGAGGCTGGGGTGCTGGAGGGGCGAACGATCACCTCGTGGCCGAGTCTCAAGACCGACATCGAGAATGCGGGCGGGACGTGGGTAGACAGCGCAGTCCAGGCGGACCAGAAGCTGGTGACGAGCCGGAAGCCGGCTGACATCCCGCAGTTCAACGCGAAGATGGTGCAGACGTTCGGGCGCGGGATCTCCGAGCGCGCGGTGGACGAGACCGTGGAGCAGAGCTTTCCGGCGAGCGATCCACCCCCGGGTCCGATTTCGGCGGGTGCGTGAGCGGGGGAAGTGGTTTGCACCACAAAGTACTTGACGGATCGGGTCGCAAGCGATAAGCTGGGGGCGGGAAGGGGGCAACCTCGGGTGCAGCGGCACCTGAACGGCGTCCGCTTCCCGCCTGTCGCATGGATCGACTCACCAACCAGCGCCGCCTGACGATGCCGCTCGAACTGCACGCAAAGGCCGAAGACAACCTCCGCTTCATCCGCGAGACGATGGAGCGGGCGGGGTCGTTCACGGCGGTGTCGGGGCGGGGGCAGATGGCGATCGGCGCGACGGCGCTGCTCGCGGCGTGGCTCGCGGCCGCCGCCGGGACGAGCGACCGGTGGCTCGCGCTCTGGCTCGGGGAAGCCGCCGTCGCGGTCGCGATCGCGATGGCGACCACGACGTGGAAGACGCGCGATCACCGTGTGCCGATCGTCTCCGGGCCAGCGCGGAAGTTCGCGTTGAGCTTCGTCCCACCGATGGTCGCGGGCGCGCTCTTGACGCTCGTCATGGTCTCGCGCGGCGAATACGCGCTGCTGCCAGGGATGTGGATGGTGTTGTACGGCGCCGCGGTGGTGAGCGCGGGGACGTTCTCGGTGCGGATCGTCCCGGCGATGGGCGCGTGTTTCATGGCGTGCGGGGCGGGGGCGCTGGTGTTCCCGCGCGCGTCGAACATCATGATGGCGGTTGCCTTTGGCGGATTGCACCTGGCGTTCGGTGCGGCGATCGCGAGGAGGCACGGTGGCTAAGCCGGCAGCGGCACACGGCAAACGGGCGCGCGTCGAGCGCGAGCCGTTGCGCGAGTTGAAGGGGAAGTCCGAGGCCGCGCACGTTCCCGACCTCGACAAGGTGATTCACGAGCGGCTGCGACTGGCGATCGTGAGCGCACTCGCCGCCACCGACACGCTTGGCTTCAACGAGCTCAAGTCGCTGATCGGAGCGACCGACGGCAACCTCAGCGTGCACGCGCGGAAGCTCGAGGAGGCGGGGTACATCAGCTGCGCCAAGCGGTTCGAGGGACGCGTCCCGAAGACCGAGTTCCGGCTGACGGCCGTCGGACGCCGCGCGCTCGAGCGGTACATCGATCACATGGAAGCGCTGATTCGCGCGGTCCGCGAACACTGACGGGCGACCGCGTTTTAATTTCCCCTGGAGCTTTGTAATGCAAAGTACTCGACAGGATTCGGAACCGGGTCTCCACGTGGCGATCGTGATGGACGGCAACGGCCGATGGGCGACGGCGCGCGGCCTCCCCCGGCGTCGCGGGCACGAAGCGGGCGCCCGCGCGGTGCGCGGGATCGTCGAGACGGCGCCGACGTTAGGCATCGGCCTCCTCACGCTGTACGCCTTCTCGGCGGACAACTGGAAGCGGCCGCCGCGGGAAGTCGGCGCGCTGCTCGCGCTGTTCCGGCGCTATCTCGACGGCGAGTGCGAACGGCTCCGCGCCAATGGAGTCCGGCTGTCGATCATCGGCCGGCGTGACCGGTTGCCGCCCTCGCTGCTCGCCGCGGTCGAACGCGCCGAGCTGGACACGGCGCGGGGGGCGGAATTACACCTTCGCATCGCGATCGACTACTCCGGACGCGATGCGATCATCGCGGCTGCTGCACGGGCGCGGCTCATCGACAGCGAGATGACGAGAGAAGGGTTCGCGACCCTCGTGGCCGCGGCGCAGCACGGGGGCGACGCACGCGATGTCGACCTGCTGATCCGGACGGGCGGCGAACGACGGCTCAGCGATTTCATGCTCTGGGAGGCGGCGTACGCCGAGCTCTCGTTCACGACGCGGGCGTGGCCGGATTTCACCGGGGCGATGCTCGCGGCCGCGGTGGAGGATTTCCGCGGCCGGAACCGCCGGTTCGGCGCGCTGCCTGACGTCGCAGTCGCGGGCTGACGAGCGATTCGTGTCATCGCGTATAAACATCCAAACGAGGCACCATGACGGAGCGAACGATGAATGAGAGCGATGCGGTGTCCGCGTCCCCGGACCTGAGCAGCGCCAGCATGGCGGTGCCGATCGCGGACACAGCGCGGCGGCGGGCGGCGACCGCGGCCCTGCTCGCGGCGACGGTGCTCGGCATGCTCGGCGACGCGTTGTTTCGCGCTCCAGCGTTAGGCATCGATCTCGTCCTCTGGGCTGCGGCAGCGCTCGCCGGAACGGTCTGGGTCGCGCGAGTTCATGGAAGGGCGACCCGCCGCGAGGGCTGGTTGATGTTCATCCCCATTCTCTTCTTCGCCGGTGTGTTCGCGTGGCGGACGGCTGGGGTGCTCCTCGCGTTCAACATGCTGGCGATGCTCTCGGCGTTCGGGGTGCTCGCTCTCGTGGCGTCCGAATGGTGTCCGCGCGTTACGAAGGCGTCGCTCGGCGAAATGCTCCTCGGAGCGGCGAACGTCGCGCTGTCGGGACTCGTCGGCACCCCGCTCCTGATCCTGAGCGATCATGCGCTCAGCGATGGACGCGCGCGCCCGCGGTGGCGCGGCACCGTCGCAGTGGTTCGCGGCGTCGTGATCGCGATTCCGCTGCTGCTGGTGTTCGGGGCGTTGCTGTCGTCGGCTGATCCCCGCTTCGAGCAGCTCCTCGACACGCTGATCAACATCGACTTCGGCGCGACGATTTCGCACATCGTGTTCGCCGGATTCATCGCCTGGTGGGCGGCCGGCTATCTGCGCGCGGCGGTGGTCGCCGAGCGGCCGATCGGGATGATGCACGAGTGGCGAATTCCGCGGCTCGCGTTAGGCAGGACCGAGCTGGCGACGGTCCTCGGGCTCGTCGACGTGCTGTTCGCGCTGTTCGTCGCCATGCAGCTCCCCCATCTCTTCGGCGGACTGGCTCGCGTCCAGCGAGTCGCGGGATTGACCGTCGCCGAGTATGCACGCGGCGGGTTCTTTCAGCTCGTGATCGTCGCGGCACTGGTGCTGCCGCTGCTGGTCGTCGCCGCCGCGCTCGTGAAGAAAGAGAGTGTCCGCGACTGGAGCATCTTTCGCGTGCTCGCGCTGGCAATGATCGCGCTTGTCGCGGTGATGGTCGCCTCGGCGTTTCAGCGGCTCGGTCTCTACGTCGCCGTGTTCGGCCTGACTGAGGATCGCGTGTACGCGACCGCGATCGTCGTCGGGCTGGCGATCGTCGTCGCGCTGCTCATCGGGACGGTGCTGCGGCGTCGCGACGCGGGTTTTGCGTT
>JAICUE010000163.1 GCA_025936015.1 Gemmatimonadaceae bacterium | reverse complement strand
TTCCAGCTGCTGCGCGAGATCAACGCGTCAGGCACCGCGGTGGTGATGGCGACGCACAACCTCGAGCTGATTCGCCGCTCCGATTACCGAACCATCGAGATCAATCGCGGCGCGATCGTGTTCGACTCGGGCGAGAACAAGTCTGCAGTCACGGAGGAAGTAGTCTGATGCGGTCGTTCAGTGAAGCCATGCACGCGTTCCGCCGCGCGCCGCTGCTCAGCGTGCTCGGGATCGTCACGATCGCGTTCTCGCTGTTCGCAGTCGGGTTGTTCGGCCTCGTCGCGGTGAACATCAAGGACACGCTCGCCAGCGTCGAGGATCGCGTCGAGATCCGCGCCTTCATCGCCGAGGGGACACCGGCCGAGGCGACCGGCGCGGCGATCGGCGACATCGGCAGCTTCCCGGAGGTCGCGCGGGTCGGCTACGTCTCGCAGGAAGACGCGCTCAAGCGGGCGCGCGCCGAGCTCGGTGAGTTCCGCGACGTGTTCGACGCCGGCTTTCTCCCCGCGTCCATCGAAGTGCGGCTCAAGCCCGGCTTTCGCTCGCCGGAGCGGGTGAAGGCCGTCGCCGCCCGCATCTCGAGCTACCAGTTCATCGACGACGTCCGTTACGGCCAGGAGTGGGTCGAGAAGCTCGCCCGCATCCGCAACATCGCCGGAATCGCCGGCATAGCGTTAGGCCTGGCGTTCGCCACGGTCGCCGTGATCATCATCGGGACGACGATCCGGATGGCGGTGCTCGCCCGCAGCCGCGAGATCTCGATCATGCGCCTCGTCGGCGCGACCGACGGCTTCATTCGCCGTCCCTTCCTCATCGAGGGGTTCGTCAAGGGAATCCTCGGCGGTGCCGCGGCATTGCTGCTGACCTGGCTCGCCAGCGTCCTCATCGACCGCTACATCGTCAAGGCGAACTTCTTCTCGATGGAGATGGCCGTCGCCGGCGTGCTCGCTGGTGCGGTGATCGGCCTGCTCGGCAGTGGAGTCTCGGTCGGGCGGCACCTCCGCCGGATATGACCGGCCGCGGTTTTCGCGCGGCCTGGCGCTGTGCCGGCCCCGCGCTCCTCGTCGCGATCGCCGCGTCGTCAGGCAGCTCGCCCCTCGCCGCGCAGGGCACGCCTAACGCTGAGGCGAAGGTCCGCGCCCAGCGCGACGAGCTCGATCGGATCCGGCACGAGCGTGCCGCGCTCGAGGACAAGATGGCACAGCTCCAGGGGACCGTGCACGACCTCGCGGAGGAGGTCACGAACCTCGACAGCCAGGCCGACGCGACGGCGCGAGCGGTCCGCACCCTCGACGTGCAGGTCGCGGCCATCGGCGACGAAGTCTCGCAGGCCACCGGCGACCTCGTTCGCGCCGAGGACGAGCTGGCAATCAAGCGCGCCGTGCTGCACCGGCGCCTTGCCGACATCTACAAGCGTGGACCGCTGTACTCGTACGAGGCACTCCTCTCCGCGCAGACCTTCGCCGAGCTGGTCGCGCGATACAAGTATCTCCACCTGCTGGCGCTCCGCGATCGCGCGCTGGTGAAGCGCGTCGAGGAGCTCCGCAACCAGATCGAGAGCCAGCGCGGACTTCTCGTCCGCCTCCGGAACGACGTCGAGAACACGCGCAGCGAGCGCTCGCAGGAAGAACAGCGACTGCGTGCGCTCGAGCAGCAGCGGCAGCAGAGCCTGACGCAGGCGAAGCGGAGCGCGCGCCAGACCGAAGCACGCATCAAGCAGATCGATCGTGACGAGCAGCGCGTCACCGGTTTGATCGCCGCGCTCGAGGTCGCGCGACGCAAGGCTGAAGAGGCCGCGCGCAATCGCGGGACGGTCCGCCCGAGCGCGCCGACGGTGCGTCCAGCCGCGAACCTCGATTGGCCGGTGGATGGCACCCTGCTCTATCGCTTCGGCCGCGTCGTGAATCCCAACAACACGACGACGCGCTGGAACGGCATCGGCATCGGGGCGCCGGCCGGCACGCCGGTGCGAGCAATCGGCGCCGGCCAGATCATGGTCGCCGAGACCTTCGGAACGTACGGCCTGACTGTTATCGTGCAGCAGGGTGGCGGCGACTACGCAGTCTACGGTTCGCTCGGCTCGGTCGCGGTGAAGAAGGGCGACATCGTCAGCCGTGGCCAGGTGATCGGGACCGTCGGGAGCGCCGACCCCGAATTGCCGGCGCACCTGCACTTCGAATTCCGGCCCGAGGGGCGGGCGGTCGATCCGCTCGATTACCTCGAGGCCCGGCCGTGAGCGAGGACCATGTCGCGAAAAGATGCTCGATCTGCGGCCGGTTCCGGCCGTACGAAGCGGAAGACCTCTTCTGCATCGTCTGCGGGAGCGACGCGCTCGAAGCCGAATGCGGGTGCGGCCGGCGCTTCGACTTCTCGCTCGAAGAGCCGGAAGACGCGGACCTCTACTGCCCCCGCTGCGGCCGCGCGCTCCGCGGGCGCAGCGACGAGTTCACGGGGTAAGCGCGGCGCGAAGAAGGCGGCTGCGAAGAAGAGCGCGGCGAAAAAGCACATCGCCCAACGGCAGGCTGCGAGCAAGCCGGCTGCGAACAAGCGGTCCGCGACGACGGCGCCGGCACTTCGCTCGAAGTACAAGCCCGAAGGACCGCTGCAGGGCCCGTTTCCCCTCGCGCCTAACGATCTGCTCGGCGCCCACGTCTCGAGTGCGGGCGGGACGCACGAAGCGCCGCGCCGCGCGCGGACGATCGCCGCGTCGGCGATGCAGATCTTCAGCAAGATGGCCAATCGCTGGGCCGAGCGTGAATGCCTCGACGACGAGTGCCAGCAGTTCCGCCTTGCGCTTGGCGAGACGTCGGTCGCGGCGACGATCGCGCACGACAGCTACCTGATCAACCTCGCCTCACCCGACCGGGTGCTGCGCGCGCGATCGATCGAATCGTTCGCCGCCGAGCTGCGGCGCTGCGACGCGCTCGGATTGCAGTATCTCGTGTCGCACCCGGGAAACTTCATGGACGACCGTGAGGCGGGGATCGCACGCAACGCCGACGGGATCACCGCCGCCCTCGAGCAGGTCCCCGGCAACGTGATCGTGTGCATGGAGACGACCGTCGGCTCGGGCACGTCGATCGGCGGGACCTTCGAGGAGCTCGCGGAGCTGTTGCGGCGAGTCGCGCCATCGGTGCGCCATCGCGTCGGCGTCTGCGTCGACACCTGCCATGTCTATTCGGGCGGTTACGACCTGGTCGGCGACTACGAGGGCGTGTGGGCTCGCTTCGACGAGACCATCGGACGCGACGCGCTGAAGGTCATGCACCTCAACGATTCGAAGACGCCGTTCGGATCGCATCGCGATCGGCACGAGCTCATCGCCGAGGGGTCGCTCGGCGCGACTCCGTTCCAGCGAATCATGACCGATGAGCGCCTCGCGATGATCCCGAAGGTCATCGAGACGCCGAAGCTGGACGATCCCGAGACGACGGATCGCCTCATGCTCGCCCGGCTGCGCTCGTATCTGGCGGCTGGTGGGGACGCCCGCTAACGTGCCACAATTCGCGCACCGCCGCGGCCGAACCACCCACTGATCGATGATGCCTAACGCTCCGCGTCGCCTGTGCGCGCTGGTCTTCCTGTTCGCGGCCGCGGCCGCGCTGCCACGCGTCGTGCACGCACAGCAGCCGGACAGCGCGGCGGCGCATGACAGCGCGGCGCGCGCCGATTCGATTCGCGCTGATTCGGTGCGCGCGGATTCCATTCGGCGCAGCGAGCTCGAACGGATCAGGGCCGAGCCGCGCGCCCGGGTGGATACGACGCACGCGACCGTTTACACGCTGATCGTCGGCGATTCCGGCCGCGCGCGCAATGAGCCGTCGATCACGGCGGCGAGTGTCGCCGCCGACATGATCGCCGACCTTTCGCCGAAACAGGAGGCACGCACGGCACGCAGCACGCGCATGCTTCTTCGCGACATCGAAGGATCGCTGGGCGGATCGTTCGGGCGCGGACTGCGCGGTGTGCTGACGGTCTCGCTCACCGACGACGGCACCACCCAACGCCTGGCGACGACCGATGCGGCGGTGATGGTCGGATTGCCGATTGGGCGGACGGAACTGCTCGTTGGGCGCACCGCACTTCCCTTTGGCCGCTCGGCGCAGCTGCACCGCCACGAACTGCCGTTCGCCGACCAGCCGCTGCCGATTCGCGTGCTCCTTGGCGAGGATGGACTGCGCGGGACGGGGCTGCAGCTGCGTGGCGCGAGGGATTTCGCGCGCGCACGGTGGACGCTCGACCTCGCCGCGGCCGATCGTTTCGCGGTGCGCGTCGATTCGCTGCATCCAGCCGAGGCGCCCGACCAGTCGATTGCCGGGATCGTGGCCGGGGGACGACTTGGCCTGAGCACGACCCTGATGCGGTCACGTGTCGAGATCGGCGTGTCGTCGCTCACCGGCAAGCGCGAGCAGCCGATCGGCTGCGTCTACGACGGAAGCGTCGGGCCGGTCCCGTGTCCGAATGCAATCAACGCCGCCAACACTCGCCTGACGGTATTCGGCGCCGACGCGCGCGTCGGCTGGGGCAGCGAGGCGTTCGTCGTGGACGGTGAGTGGCTGCACATGATCGTCGGCGCAACCGACCTTCCGGTATTCAGCAATGCGGGCTACTCACCCTTTTACAGCGGCCTGACCGGGACCTACGACGGCGGTTACGTGAGCGGGCGCGTCCGAATCACGGGTGCTGTCGGCGTCGGTGCCCGCGCCGAATGGCTGCAGAATCCCGAGGTGAATGGGCTGAACGACGGTTGGGCTGGCGGTTATGTCGACGTCGCTCCGCTCCCAGAGGCGCGGGTCGCGCTCAGCTACCAGCGACGGATCCCGTCGACGACCGCGCTCGCGACGCTGACGCCGGCGATGCGCGATGCCCGGGACCGGGTCGTTCTCCGCGGCACGATCGTGGTCGGGCGGCATCCACGGACAGGACGGGACTGATGGCGAAAGCGTTGATCACCGAGCGCGAGATCCGGCGCGTGGTAGGCGAGGGGAAGAAGAACTTCGATGTCACGGGCGCGGTCGTGACGCCGGCGGCGCGCGACCTCGCCGGAACGTTAGGCCTGACGCTGACGGGGGACGCGCGGAGCGGGCGCGGCGGCCGCGTCGCGCGGGGGGCCCCCCCCAAAGCACAATCTGCCACTCCCCGCCCTGCCTCCAATCATCCTTCCCCCGCCACAACAGCCGCCGCATCGCCAGCCGCCGCTCCCTCGTCGGCGAAGCCGGCCGTGGCGCTCGGCGCCGATCATGGCGGCGTCGCGATGAAGAATGCGATCGCGGAGCACCTTCGCACCGCGGGCTTCGCGATCACCGACCTGGGCACCAACTCGAGCGAAGCCGTCGACTATCCCGACTTCGCCGTCGCGGTCGCGCGAGCGGTCGCGGCGAAGCAGGCGGCGTTCGGCATCATGGTCGACGGCGCCGGAATCGGCAGCTGCATGGCGGCGAACAAGGTCGCCGGTGTGCGCGCCGCGATGTGTCATGACGTCACCACTGCGATCAACGCGCGCGAACATAACGGCGCGAACGTGCTGACCCTCGGCGGCGGCCTCCTCGGCACGAGACTCGCACTCGCGATCGTCGATACTTTCCTCTCGACGCCATTCGCGGGTGGACGCCACGCCAAGCGCGTCGAGAAGATTGACGCGCTCGACAGGCGCGGCTAACCTTAGAGGCGACACGCATTTGCACGGTGCGACGCCGCCTCGCGCGGCGTGATCGCACCGCGTCGAGCCGGCGCCGGAGCCGAGCGTCCCCCACGCGATTCTCGCGAACGGGACTGCAGCTTTCGGAGCCGGCGTCGCATTTTCCGAGATAGATGAAACGCGAAGACGCCCTCGACTACCATTCGCGCGGACGGCCGGGCAAGATCGCCGTCGTCCCGACGAAGCCGCTCTCCAATCAGCGCGACCTCTCGCTGGCTTATTCGCCAGGCGTCGCTGAGCCCTGCCTCGAGATCAAGGCCAACCCCGAGGACGTTTACAAGTACACGGCCAAGGGAAACCTCGTCGCCGTCGTGACTAACGGCACCGCAGTGCTCGGCCTCGGCAACATTGGCGCGGCTGCCGGAAAGCCGGTGATGGAGGGCAAGGGAAAGCACTTCAAGCAGTTCGCTGAGCTCGACGTGTTCGATCTCGAGGTCGGCTCAGAGAACCCGGAAGACGTCAACCGGTTCTGCCAGCG
>JAICUE010000269.1 GCA_025936015.1 Gemmatimonadaceae bacterium | reverse complement strand
TGGCTGGTACGAGTCCGCGGTCCGCGATGTCGTTGCGCCAACGTTAGGCGGCTCGCCGCTTCGCGCGCGCATCCAGACAGCGCGGGGGACGATCACGATCGAGTTGCTCGGTGAGGACGCGCCGCTGACTGTTTTCAATTTTGTCACGCTCGCTCGCCATGGCTTCTATCGCGATGTGCATTTTCATCGCGTCGTTCCGAATTTCGTTGCCCAGGATGGCGACCCGCGAGGCGACGGGAACGGGGGTCCCGGCTACGCGATCCGCGACGAGCTCAATACGCAGCGCTACACGCGTGACGCCGTCGGGATGGCGCTTTCAGGACCCGACACCGGCGGCAGCCAGTATTTTCTGACGCTGTCCGCGCAGCCCCATCTCGATGCCCGCTACACGATCTTTGCTCGCGTCGTCGGCGGCGAGGACGTGATGGACCGACTCGTTCAGGGCGACGCGATCACGAACATCGTCGTGCCATGAACCGTCGCGCCACGTACTTGCCGGCGGCCGCGGCGTTGGTGATCGCCGCATGCGTCCCGAAGGCTCGTCCATTGACCGGCCTGCCCACCGCCGCGGCAATCCCGGCGATCGAGCTCCCGCCGGGTCATACGCGCTTCGTCTTCGACTGGAAGTATGAAGACCCCGACATCCATGCTTCCGGTGATGGCGCTATTCGCGCGGCGGCACCTGACAGCGCGCGACTTGACCTCTTCGTCGGGGGCGGGATGGGCGGCGCGTCCGCAGTTCTCATCGGCAACGACCTTCGCGCACCGGGCCCGGACGCACTCCGGCGGATCATCCCGCCGCCCCCGCTGCTGTGGGCCGCGCTCGGCCGGCTCGCTGTGCCCGCCGCTGCCGACACATCGGCGCGCCTCGACGGCGATACGCTCCGCGTCGATATCGGTCGCGGCACTGTGTGGCGCGCGACGGTTGCGGGTGGCTCGCTTCGCCGGCTCGAGCGCATCGACGATGGCCGCATCGTTCAAAGCGTGGTTCGCGCCGACGACCGCCACGTGCGATATTTCGACGCCGCCTTCAGGCGGTCGCTTGATCTCGTGATCACCGGCGTGGACAGCACCGCGGAGTTCGATGCGTCGATCTGGTCGTTATAGTCTGCTCTTCGCGCTGCTCGCGACCGTTGCCGGCTGCTGGCCCTACGGCTTCGCGGGTGGCGGCCTGCCGTCGAACATCCACACCGTCGCAGTCTTGCCCTTCGAGAACGAAACGCCGCAGGCCGAGCTGCAGCGGGAAGTCTGGGAAGCGCTGCGCACTGAGATGAAGTCGCGCCTCGGCCTCCGCGACGCACCCGAAGCCCGGGCCGACGCCGTCGTCCGCGGCACTCTCCTCCGTTATGACACCGGCATCCCGATCGCGATCTCGGCGAATCGGGGACAGGTGACCTCGGCCCGGCGAAAGCTGCAGATCGTCTGCGACATCGAGATCGTCGATCAGAAGACGGGCAAGCTCCTCTGGCAGCGCAAGGGCATCACCGCCGAAGGGGAATACGAGGAGCCTAACGAGATCAACGGCCGGCGCGACGCGCTCCAGAAGCTCGTTGCCGACGTCATCGAAGGGGCGCAGTCCCAGTGGTGATGCGTGCGCGGGCCCGCGCCGGTCGATCATCGCTTGGATGTCTGTTCACGCTGCTCATCCTCGCCGCGATCTGTTACTTCGGCGTGAATGTCGGTGAGGTCTACCTTCGCTATTACCGCTTCCACGATTCTATGGAGCAGAACGCGAACTTTGCCGCGCACTTCGACGACGATGCGATCCGCAAGAATCTCAAGCTCGCCGCCGATACGCTGAACCTGCCCGTCGGCGCGCAAAGCATCCAGATCCGTCGCCTCGACCACCAGATCACCATCTCGGCCGACTACTACGAGCGCGTCGAGCTGCCGCTCTATGTGCGCGAGATCCACTTCCAGCCGCACGTGGAGCGCAGCTTCTGACCTCCTTCGATCCGGCGCGAAAGATCTTCGGCTGGGATCTCGCCCGCGAGTGGCGCCGCCGACAGCGTGGACGCGTCGTCTTCACCAATGGCGTCTTCGACCTGCTCCATCCCGGCCATCTCGACGTCCTGCGTGGTGCTCGCGAATGCGGCGACGCGCTGGTGGTGGGACTCAACAGCGATGCGAGCGTTAGGCGGTTGAAGGGCCCTGACCGCCCGGTCCGCAGCGAAGCGGAACGGGCCTATGTGCTCGCCGGGCTCGAGACGGTCGACGCCGTCGCCGTCTTCGATCAGGACACCCCGCTCGAGCTGGTCACCCTCATCCGGCCCGACGTCATCGTCAAGGGGGGCGACTATTCCCCCGAGAACGTGGTTGGCGCGGCCGAGGTTCGCAGCTGGGGCGGTGAATGCGTCATCATTCCGCTCACCCCCGGGCAATCCACCACTTCGATCATCGAGCGCCTTCGCTCGTCCCGTCATGCCTAACGTCACACGCGCCGGGCGGTCCCCGGGTGAGCTGCGTCCCGTTTCCTTCGAGAGGGCCGCGGCGCCCTATGCCGAAGGCTCCTGCCTCGTCGCCTTCGGCTCGACCCGCGTCCTCTGCGCCGCTTCGGTGGAGGACGGCGTGCCGGGCTGGCGCCGCGGACGCGGCGAGGGTTGGCTCACCGCCGAATACGCGATGCTCCCGCGCGCGACCCACACGCGCACGTCGCGCGAGCGGGACAAGCTTGGCGGCCGGACGCAGGAAATCCAGCGCCTCATCGGGCGCAGCGTGCGTGCGATGCTCGACGATTTCCGCTTTGGCGAGTTCACGCTGAAGCTCGACTGCGACGTCCTTCAGGCCGACGGCGGGACGCGCACCGCGTCGATCACGGGGGCCTGCATTGCGGTGATCGATGCATTCGACTGGATGGTTCGCACCGGCCGTATCGCGAAGAGTCCCGTGCGGCGCCGCATCGCGGCAGTCAGCGTCGGCGTCGTCGGCGGCGAGCCCCGTCTCGATCTCGAGTATGCGGAGGACGTCGTCGCCGAAGTCGACATGAACGTCGTGATGAGTGGTGAGGGCCGGTTCGTCGAGGTGCAGGGAACCGGGGAGCATGGATTGTTCGACCGTGCTGCGCTCGACCGGCTGCTCGATCTGGCCGTGGCCGGCGCGCGGCAGCTCGACGCGGCCCAGGCCGCCGCGCTCGGTCGCTGATCCCCGTGGCCGCCGCAGACGCGCGGATCGCGACGATACTCATTGCAACGAGAAGCGAGGGCAAGCGGCGCGAGCTGCTCGCGCTGCTCGCGCCGTTAGGCGGGCATCTCGTGACGCTCGACGAGGCCGGAATCGCCGCCTCGCCCGACGAAGACACTATCGAGTCGTACGAGACCTTCGAGGAGAACGCGCTGGCGAAGGCGCGCTGGTTTCATGCGCGCAGCGGCCTGCCGTGCGTCGCCGACGATTCGGGGCTCGCAGTCGATGCACTCGACGGGCGTCCGGGAGTCCGCAGCAAGCGGTGGAGCGGTCGCAACGACCTCACCGGTCGTGCGCTCGACACCGCGAACAACGAGCTTCTCGTCCAGTCGCTCGCCGCGGCCGATGCCAGCGGGGCACACGGGAGGGCGGCGCGCTTCGTCTGCGCCGGCGCGTACGTGGACTCAGCCGGCGAGTATGTGTGCCGGGGCGAGACCGTCGGCTTCATTCTCGACGAGCCGCGCGGCGACGACGGTTTCGGATACGACCCCTATTTCTGGTCGCCCGAGCTGGGACGGACTTTCGCTGAGGCGAGCATCGAGCAGAAGGCGGCAGTAAGCCATCGCGGGCGAGCGATGCGAGCGCTGTGCGCGGCGGTGTCGGCGGATCGGTGATCGGTCGGGGCGCGGCGCGGAAGATGCCGGCCGCCAGTTGACCGGCACGACGATGCGAATTACCATTCCGTCCTCAGCGGGGCGTAGCGTAGCCTGGTATCGCGCCTGCTTTGGGAGCAGGAGGTCCCCGGTTCAAATCCGGGCGCCCCGACCTGGCAGGTGGCTCGCTCGGGCCGGCCCGCTGCAGGTGAAGCGCCAGTAGCTCAGTTGGATAGAGCAACAGCCTTCTAAGCTGTGGGTCGGGGGTTCGATTCCCTCCTGGCGCGCCAGTGTCGAACGAGGCAGCAGGGATGTGCAGGAACAGTGAGCGCCCTTAGCTCAATTGGTTAGAGCAACTGACTCTTAATCATTAGGTTCTCGGTTCGATTCCGAGAGGGCGCATCAGGTGGCCCGCCAGTCGGCGGGCCACTTTTTTTGCGGCACGTTTTCGTTGAGCCGGGGCGGAACGTTTGCGGACGCGCTGTGTATCCAGCGGTCCCGAATGGGTGACGGCGGTGGCGCGCGGCGCGCGGGTTGGCCGGTGTGCGTTTTTGGGGTTGAGGCGCAGTTGCTCGTGTCGAAGGCTTGCCCACTTGCGCATGCTGCACGTCAGGGGTATGTTAGGTGGCTGCCGCTGAAGTTTTTTGTGGCGCCTGTTTCGCGGTCGGTTTTCTTGCTCGAGCGGGTGTCGAGGGGTTGACGCGGAACGTTGAATTCGGTAGTATTGAAGGCTGTCGCTGATGCGACGCAGATTGATTGTTTTGAGTTGGAAAAGCTGATTGACAATCGATGTTGGGATAACGGATGTGCGAGGCGGACTCGATGACCCGCGGCTGACAGGGCTGCGGCGAGAGTTCAAACCTGATCATTCGATATAGTGATTCGGACACGCTGTCACGCGACAGCGTGGCAGCT
>JAICUE010000104.1 GCA_025936015.1 Gemmatimonadaceae bacterium | reverse complement strand
CCGGCGGCGATCGATCAGCTCGAGACACTCGGAAAGCAGCTCGACGTGCCGGTTTATTCCGATCGGACGACGACGGACGTCGTGAAGATCGCGAAGCAGGGGATCGACCAGGCGAAGCGCGAGCGCGACCGCATCGTCATCGTCGATACCGCCGGCCGCCTGCAGATCGACGAGCAGATGATGCAGGAACTCGTCCGGCTCAAGGAAGCGGTGCGCCCGGACGAGATCCTCTTCGTGGCCGACGGGATGACCGGCCAGGAAGCGGTCCGCATCGCGCAGGGTTTCGACGAAGCGTTAGGCGTCACCGGCGTCATCCTCACGAAGATGGATGGCGATGCCCGTGGGGGCGCCGCGCTCTCGATCTACGGCGTCACCAAGAAGCCGATCAAGTACATCGGCGTCGGCGAGAAGCCCGATGCGCTCGAGGAGTTTCATCCCGAGCGCATGGCCGGCCGGATCCTCCAGCAGGGCGACGTCCTCTCGCTCGTCGAGAAGGCGCAGGCGACCTTCGACCAGGACGAGGCGAAGAAGCTCGAGAAGAAGGTCCGCAAGGAAGGCATGGACCTCGGCGACTTCCTCACCGCGATGAAGCAGATCGAGAAGCTCGGTCCGATCGAGGGAGTCCTGAAGATGCTGCCCGGGATGAACTCGAAGATGCTGAAGGCGGCGAAGGCCGCCGATCCGCGGCGGATGAAGCACCTCGAGGCGATCGTCCTCTCGATGACGCCGCAGGAGCGCAAGACGCCGGGGATCATCAACGGCTCGCGCCGCGCGCGAATCGCGAAGGGATGCGGCCGGCCGGTGAATGAAGTGAACAGGTTGCTCGATCAGTTCCGCGACATGCAGAAGATGATGAAGAAGGCGTCGGCCGGCGGGCGCGTTGGAGGCTTTCCGCGCTTTTGATCCGCAGTGAAGGGGGCTGTAAGCGGTAAGCCGCAAGCAGTGAGCGAACCGCGTTGGGGTGCGCTACATCAACGCCGTTCGCTCCCTGCTTATAGCTTACAGCTTAGAGCTGCAGTTGCAGTACCCCGGGTGCGGCGCGGATATACCGCGCGCGCGAGGAGCCCGGAGCAATACCGAGAAACGCTCTGCCTAACGGGAGATACACGATGGTCAAGATTCGACTCCGCCGGGTTGGCCGGAAGAAAGCCCCCATGTACCGCATCGTCGTCGCCGACGCCACGAGCCCGCGCGACGGCCGCTTCATCGAGATCGTCGGCACGTATGCCCCCCGGCAGACGGAAGGCGCGGTCACGCTCGACGAGGCTCGCATCGAGCATTGGCTCAACGTCGGCGCACAGCCGACCGATACCGTCCGCTCGATCATCCGCAAGGCGGGGATGTTGAAGCGCCGCCACGAGGCACGTCTTGCGACGAAGCTTCAGGCGAAGGCGGTCCCGGTCAGCGAGCGGCCGGCGGAAGCCTGACGCTCGTCGCGCATGGCTGACCGCGCTCCCGCCTTCGTCATCGTCGGGCGAGTCCGCAAGGCGCACGGGGTGCGCGGGGAAGTTGTCGTCGAGCCGATTTCAGACGAGCCGGACACGATCTTCGTGTCCGGCCGTCGTTTTTTCGCCGGCGACGCGGCCGGACGACCCGAGGCCCGCGGTACAACCGTCGAAGTCGTCGGCGCGCGCCCGTTCAAGGAGGGGTTCCTCGTCACCTTCGCCGGCATCAGCGATCGCAACGCGGCCGACCTCTGGCGCGACCGCTATCTCCTCATCCCCGAGGCGGAGTTGCCGGCCCCCGCGGAGGACGAGATCTACCTGCACGACGTTCCGGGTATGCAAGTCGAGCTTCCCGACGGAACGGTAGTCGGCGAGGTCGTGACGGTGTGGGAGCTGCCGCAGGGTTTGATGCTCGACGTCGCCCGAGCGCCGGCGGCCGAGGGTGCGAAGGAATCCACCGTGATGATCCCCTGGGACGAGCGCACCGTGCAGCACGTCGATCGCGACGCCCGCCGCATGGTCGTCGACGTGCCCCCCGGGCTGCTCGACTGACGCCATGCTCCGCGTCAACATCGTCACGATCTTTCCCGACTTCTTCGCCGGACCGTTAGGCCTGAGCATCCCGGCCCGCGCCGCCGCCGCCGGCGCGGTCGAATACAAGGTGGTCGACCTCCGCGACCATACCCACGACCGTCACCGCACCGTCGACGATTATCCGTATGGCGGCGGTCCGGGAATGGTGATGAAGCCCGCCCCGTTCTTCGAAGCCGTCGACGCGTTAGGCGCTGCTGCGCCGATCGTGCTCCTTTCGGCACGGGGGAAGCGCTTCACCCACGAGGATGCAACACGCTTTGCATCAGGGAGCGAGCTGACGCTCCTCTGCGGGCATTACAAGGACGTCGACCAGCGCGTCGCCGACGCGCTCGCCACCGAGGAAGTCTCGCTGGGGGACTTCGTCCTCAGCGGGGGAGAGCCGGGAGCGCTGGCGATCGTGGATGCCGTCGTCCGGCTCCTGCCCGGTGCGATGTCGGACTTCGAGAGTGCGCGCGGCGATTCGTTCTTCGTCCAGGGCTTGAGCGCACCGAGCTATACGCGGCCGCCGGAGTATCGCGGCCACCGCGTGCCCGAGGTCCTGCTCTCCGGCGACCACCGCCGGATCGCCGAATGGCGGCAATCGGAAGCCGAACGACTGACCCGGGAAAGCGACGACTCGGTGGCGTCGAGAGCGGCACGCCAAGCATCCAGCACTCCTGCCGTCAGCCGCGTTCCGGGGCCGGACGGCCGGGACGAGTAGCCGCCGTCGTTCGGCGCGGCGGCGCCGTGAGCACGGCCCTGGACGGGCCGCTCAAACAAATTCTTGACAGCTTCCTGACACTCGCTTACGTATGCCGTGATCCGCGCACCCGTGATGCCGGATCGGGCCACCGCATCGGTCGGCCATCAGCCAATGCGGTCGCCCGACAAACAACACCGCTCCTGTGCCAGCTCAGGCTTCACCGACGACCAGCGATCCGGCTGCCGCGACGTTTGCGTCCGGCTCCGCTTCGCCGGACGATTCGGGCCGAGCAACCCTCCTCTCGAGGTACGTATCATTCATGAGACGTAACTGCACTCCCGTCCTCGCAGCGGTCGCGCTTCTGGCCGCCCTGCCGGCGACGGCCTTCGCCCAGATCACAGCTGTGACTGGCCACGTTACGAATGCCACGAACCAACCGGTCCCCGGAGCTTCGGTCGCGATTCCTTCGATGAGCCTCGGTGCGGTCACCGACGCGGAAGGACGCTACACCTTCGCGATCCCCGCGAGTCGCGCGACGGGTCAGGCGGTGACCATCGTCGCACGGCGCATTGGCTTCACCCCTCAGTCGCGCAGCGTTACCCTGGCGCCGGGCGCGGCGATCACCGAGGATTTCTCGCTCGCGGAATCGGTATCGAGGCTCGAGGAAGTAGTCACCACGGCACTCGGCCAGGAGCGGACCAAGAGCAGTCTCGGAACCGCGCAGCAGCAGCTGACGTCCGAGGAGCTGAACACGACGTACTCCCCGAACATCGAAAACCAGCTGCAAGGCAAGGTCTCCGGGGTGAACATCGTCGGCGGCACCACGCAGGGTGGTTCCACCACGATCAACATCCGCGGGCAGACCTCGATCAGCTATAACAACCAGCCGCTGTTCGTCGTGGACGGAATTCCCGTATCGAACGGGGACCGTGGAACGACTTCGCAGGGCGGCGCGATGGTCACCTCGAAGGACTTCGGGAACACGATTCAGGACATCAACCCGAACGACATCGCGACATTGACAGTCCTGAAGGGCCCGAACGCCGCGGCACTCTACGGTTCGCGCGCGGCGAACGGCGCGATCATCATCACCACGAAGCGCGGCACGTCGGGTAGCTCCCGGATCGACGTGAATTCGAGCCTGACGTTCGACACGCCGGCATTTCTTCCCGACTTCCAGAACCTGTACGGACAGGGATCGGGTGGCGAGTTCCAGTGGGTCAATGGAAAGGGTGCTCTCGACGGCAACGATCAGAGCTACGGACCCAGACTCGACGGTCGCTTGATCGACCAGTTCACTGGCCCGCAGCAGCCGTGGGTCGCCCACCCGGACAACGTCAGCTCGTTCTTCAACACGGGTCGCACCGCCGACGCGACCGTTGGCTTCTCGGGTGGCACTGACAAGGCGAACGCGCGCGTTTCATTCAACGCCGAGAACATCGATGGCGTCGTCCCGAACAACTTCATGCGCCGCCTCGGCGGCCTCGTCTCGGGTTCGCTGAAGCCGACCGACAAGCTGACCATCGACGGCTCTCTCAACTACATCCGTAACGACGCGCTCAATCGCCCGGGTCAGGGCTATAGCGGCGGCATCATGGAAGGGCTGTATGTCTGGTTCGGCCGCCAGGTCGACATGACAGCGCTGAAGAACAAGTGGCGGGAAAGTGCGACGTTGAACAATGGCCCCGCGGGCCGTGAGTTCAACTGGAACTACAGCTATCACAACAATCCGTACTTCATGCAGTACGCCAACCCCGAGTCGGACCAGCGCGATCGCGTGATTGCTTCAGGATCCGCGACATATGCGTTCACCGACTGGCTCAAGGGTATGGTGCGCTCGGGGACCGACACCTACCGCTTCAACATCAACGCAAACTACGCCGAAGGAAACATCGAGCTGAATAACGGCTCGCCGACGGTCAATCCCGCGTATGCCGGCGCCTTCCAGAACGTCGCCGACATCTACAGCGAGAACAACACCGACGTTCTGCTGACGGCCAACCGCGACGTCATGGGCAACCTGGCGATGATCGCGAACGTTGGCGCCAATCGCCGTTCGAGCGACCAGTCGACCAACGGCGTCACGGTGAACGGGATAACGGTCGCTGGCATTTACAACGTTTCCAACGCCGGGCTCTCACCAATCAATTCGACGACGATCACGAACCAGGCGGTGAACAGCGTGTACGGCTCGCTGGCACTCACCTGGAATGATTGGCTCACCCTCGAGGGCACTGGACGCAACGACTGGTCTTCCACCCTGCCGAAGGCGACCAACTCGTACTTTTACCCGTCGGTCGACGCATCAGCGGTTCTGACTGACGCGTTCCCGAGCCTGAAGAATGGCGTGATGAGTTACCTCAAGGTCCGCGGGGGGACCGCCCGCGTCGGCAACGACGCGCCGGCATACTCGCTCTATACGACCTTCAGCGGCAACCCGTCGCACTTCTTCGGAAACCCGCTCTTCAGCCTTGGCAACACGCTGCTGAATCCGAATCTCCGTCCGGAGACCACCGTCTCGAATGAAGGCGGGGTCGAGGTCGCGTTCTGGGACAACCGTATTTCGTTCGACGGCAGCATCTACGACAAGTACACCACGGACGAGATCACACTGCTCTCGCTCCCGCCGACGACGGGTTACGGGAGCAAGCTCGTCAACGCCGGAAAGATCGACAACCGCGGCGTCGAGGCTCTGGTGAATTTCGAACCGTTCCGCTCGAAGGACTGGGGCTGGACCGGCACCCTCAGCTTCTCGAAGAACAAGAGCAAAGTCGTTTCGCTCTCGCCAGGGCTGAAGAGCATTCAGTTCGACGCCTTCCAGGGTGTCGTCCGGACTGAGGCGCGCGTTGGTGAGCCGTTTGGTGCGATCCGCGGACTGGCGATCAAGCGCGATCCAGCGACCGGGCTCCCGCTTCTCGCCGACGACGGAACGTACCAGCCCGCCGACACGCTTTCGGTGCTCGGCAGCTACCAGCCCGATTGGACCGGCGGCTGGGTGAACACGATTCGCTACAAGAGCTTCTCACTGAACTCGACGATCGACATCCGTCACGGCGGACAGATCTTCAGTGGGACGAACTACTACGGCCAGGCGACCGGGACCTTGGCGTCGACGCTGTACGGCCGCGAAGTGGACTTCGACAAGCCGGGCATCGTGATCAACGGCATTATCGAGTCGACCGGCAAGCCGAACACGACCAACATCACGTCCGAGCAGTACTTCCAGTCGATCGCCTACAACGACATCGTCGAGCCGTACGTGTACGACGACAGCTTCATCAAGCTCCGCGAGCTTCGGCTCGGGTGGGATCTACCGGAGTCGTTGACGGGCCGTATGCACGCCAGCGCAGTGAATTTTGCGCTGGTCGGCCGGAACCTCTGGACGCACACAAACGTTCCTAACATCGACCCCGAAATCGCCTACGGTACGGACAACAGGCAGGGCCTCGAGTACGCCGGGTTGCCGGCGGTGAGGAGCTTGGGCTTCGCCGTCCGCATCACTCAGTAACTCACGCCAATCCATGAGTCGAATGAGACGCATATCTCTCGCAGTCGCGGCCTCCGCTGTAGTTGTGGCGGTGGGCTGCAACAACGACAAGATCACTTCGGTCAACAACAATCCGAACAACCCGACGACGGCGCCGATCCCCGCGGTGTTCACCAACGGGACGCAGTCGGCGGTCGCGAATTGGCTGGGCTCGGGTTACGACCTCCGCGACATCAGCCTGATCGTCCAGCATCTCGCCGAAAACCAGTACATCGGCAACGACCAGTACAAGGGCGTGAGCTCGACGTCGCAGAACACGCTGTTCTCGAGCATTTACCAGAACTCGCTCGAGGATTTCCAGGTCGTGGTGCGGGCAGGGAAGGCAGCGGACGACGCGTCCACCTGGGCGCCTGCGTCGATCATGCAGCAGTGGGAGTACGGCTACCTCACCGATACCTGGGGCGACGTGCCGTACTCGGAGGCGCTCGCGGTGGACTCGAGCGTTTCGATCACCTCGCCGGCCTACGACCCGCAGCAGCAGATCTATACGGGGATGATGGCGAAATTGTCCGAGGCCTCGACGGCGCTGAACGGGGTGACGACATCGTCGCTCGGCTCCGCCGATCCCATCTATGGCGGCGACAACGCGGCGTGGCAGAAGTTCGCCAATTCGCTTCACGCCCGCGACGCGCTCCGGATCGTGAACGCCGATCCGACCACTGCGAACAACGAGCTGAAGGCAGCCTTCACCGCGCCGGGTGGAGTCTTCACGTCGAATGCGGACAACGCTGAGCTGGTATGGCCCGGCGATGGTGTCTTCAACAACCCATGGGCGACCAACTTCGCCAGCCGCGACGACGATCGGATGTCCAAGACGCTCATCGACACGCTGAATCACTACAACGATCCCCGTGTGTCGATCTACGCGATGCCGGCGCAGGCCACTGGCCTTTACGCCGGTCAGCCTAACGGGCTGACGAATGCGACGGCCGTCGCCTATTCGGACACCGCGTCGCGGCCCGGCGCAATCTTCTACCCGGGTCCGGTGCCGTACGGCGCTGGCTCGTACGGTGGTTCGGGGAACTCGTATCCTTCGTACCTGATGACCTACGCGGAAGTCGCGTTCATCCAGGCGGAGGCGGCAGAGCGCGGGTTGGGCGGTCTGCTCCCCGCCGACGCGAAGAAGTACTACGACGCGGGGATCACCGCCTCGATGAGGCAGTGGGGGGTGACTGACTCGGCAACGATCGCGAACTACCTTCAGCAGCCCCAAGTCGCGTACAAGGCGGGCGTCGATGGGCTGAAGCAGATCGCGTTGCAGAAGTGGATCGCGTTCTACAGCGACGCCGGACAGGCGTGGGCCGAGTGGCGCCGCACCTGCACGCCGAATCTGACCATCGCGATCAACCACCTCTTCCCGTACATCCCGCGACGGATCAAGTATCCGACCTCAGAGCTTTCCGCGAACAACGACCAGGTGCAGATCGCAGCGACGCGGATGGGTGGCGACGCGAACGACACGCACGTCTGGTGGGACAAGACATCGGCGGCTCCGACTTGCCAGTAAAGGCGTAGCTCGGCGCAGCAGCAAGCGGCCGAAGGTCGGCGTACGAACGCCCGCGAGAATTCTCGCGGGCGTTCGTATTTTCTGGTGAACTATTTCGAGCGCGACTACCAGAATCCTCAGCAGGCCATGCCGTCGACGGCGCGCACTGGATGCGGACGCCACGTGTGCCGTCACAAACAACTTCTTGACAGAATCTTGACGGAAGGGTATCTGTAGCGCCTGATCGGCCAGAATTTCTGGCCGGATCGTTCGCCCGCCGTGACCCGCCTGCCTCGTGTCACGGCGCGTGGCTTATTACCATCCTGCGGAGGCACCGTGAAGAAGTATCGTGTTCTAGCTCTGG
>JAICUE010000156.1 GCA_025936015.1 Gemmatimonadaceae bacterium | reverse complement strand
GTTGCCTAACGCCTTGAGCGGCGAGATGTAGAGGACATGGACGCCGTTGGCGAGCGGCGCGTCGCTGCCGCGGACGATCAGCTCGTTGAGCTCCCAGAGGAACGCCGCCAGCGTCTTGCCGGTGCCGGTCGGCGCGAGGATGAGCGTGTGCTCGCCGCGGGCGATCGCCGGCCATCCGGCGCGTTGCGGGTCGCTCGGCGCGCCTAACGTTTCGCTGAACCAGTCGCGGACGATCGGATGGAATGCAGCGAGCGCGGCCTTCGCGGCTTTTGTGACCGGCGGTTTGGCGGTCGCCTTCGGCGCCGCGGCCTTCGGCTTCGCGGCCTTTCGCGCAGCCCGCTTCTGGCTCTCTTTCTTCTTCTCACTCATCGCCCCTCAACTAGGCGATGAGCGTGCCGGCTGCGCCAGTGCCCACTCCGTCCCCACTCCGGCCCCACTCCGTCCCCTTATCCACGCTTATCCACAACCGGGCGAGGGTGCCGCGGCTGGATCCTACGCCGCGTTCAGCGTGACCCGCAGCGCTGATCCAGCCGGCAGGCAGCCTTCGTACTTCCGAGTCGCCCGTCCGGCGACCGCGCCGGCCACTCCGCCCGCCGCCGCGCCGATCACCGTCCCCTTGGTGTTGTGGCCGATCACTTGGCCGAGAATCGCGCCAGCGATCGCCCCGGCGGCAGCCTTCTTCGCGTCGCTCGACGCCGGCGTCGTGTTGATCTTCTGCAGCCCGCCCTCGGCGGCGACGGTCGTCCCATTCCCGGGATAGTCCACCCCGTTCGCCGAGATCGCGCGAATGCGGAAGACGATTCGCGACAGCTCCGGATGCGCGTTGTCGATCTCCATGTCGGCAACCTCCAGCACGACCGTCGATCCGGCGGGAATCCGTCCGGCACCGGGGCCACTCGTCTGGCTCACGTGGGCGACGAACTTGTCGCCGACCCGGTTGCTCGTGCATACGGGCGACGCGGTGTTCATCGCCATCGAGGTCCCGGCGAGGCCGCTGCCGCTGTTCCCGCTCGCCGGGGCGGTGGCGGGAGTCGGCGATGGCAGGCGGACCGCGGGCGTGGGCGCCGGAGTCGGCGTGGCGGTGGGCTGCGGCGTCGTCGTCTGCGGACGTGGCGCGTTCGCGACCCGCGTCGGGTTTGCCGGGCGCGATTGGGCCGCCGGCTTCGGGGTGCTTGTCTTCACCGTCGGCGCTTTTGGCGTGACGCGAACCGGCGCGTTAGGGTTGAGCGCGGTGTCGGCGGGTGTGAAGTTGGGCACCGTCTGCCCAGCCATCGACAGGTCGCGCGCCAGCGAGCTGTCGACCGCTGGCGCATCGTGATGCGCGCAGCCGGCGGCGAGCGCGAACATCGCGATCAGCAGCGAAGTGCGCCGCGGCGGCTGCCTCACGTTGGAGCGGCGAGAGTGCATGTCGGCTCGGTCAAAAGAATGAGAGCGGTCCAGCAGTCGTGTGGTGATACCCTCGCGCGCGCGGCTGGTTCATGACGGTATTGCAAGAACCGGGATAATTTCGCCCCACCCGTACGAGCGGTCGCAGTCCCGTACAACAAGCATTCCCCCCTACGCATATGCTGCTTCGCGCGCGCGTCTCATCGGTCGCCACTCTGTTCGCCATCGCGTTCACGGTCCTGAGTCCGGCATCTGCTTCCGCGCAGGTCGCGGCAGAGCGCTCGCCGAACCCGGCGCCGCCGGCTGGCGCCGATGTGATCGTGATCATCCCGGACTCACTCGAGTCGACGCCGCGCACGGTGAGCGAGCTGCTTCACGACTACGTCGCTTCCGCCGCGGTGAACCGCTCGACCGGGGCAATCGGTGCGAGCGCGTTCGTCTCGCTGCGCGATGGCTCGGCTGTTCGCGGCGAGGATCCGCTCGTCGTCGTCGACGGGATCCGGCAGGTGATGTCGCGCGTGAGTCTCGATAGCCTCGACCGGCGCGCGCCGTCGATTCTCGACGACATGATGGTCGAGGACATCGCGCGCGTCGAAATCCTTCCCGGTCCCGCGGCCGCGGCTACCTACGGACACGATGGTGCGATGGGAGCGATCGTGATCACCACCCGCGCCTCGGGAAGCGGCCACCCGGTGTTCAGCGCGAGCGTCACGACGAGCAGCGCGGACGTGGACGCCGGCTATGCACGGAATCTCAGCCGAACCTCGGCGAACGGGTTCGCCTGCCCGTACTTCGTCGAGGCGCTCGGGAGCTGCACGGCAACAGCTACGACGAATTACACGCCGATCCTCGACCGCAGCCCCTTCCGGTCGGCGCAACAGCTGCGCGCCCACCTCGGGGCGATCGGCGGACTGGGCCCGCTCGGCTATGCCGCATCGTTAGGCTTCGAGCGCGGCAACGGGACGATGGAGGCGGATGCTGCCGACCGTACCGTGGCCTCGCTCCGTCTCCGGATGGAGATCTCGCCAATGGTGCGGATCGGCCTTTCGTCGTTCGCATCCGGTCGTGGGATCACCTACCCGATGCAAGGTGACTACTCGCTCCTTGCCAATGGAATTGGTGGCGGGCCGCTCGACTGCAGCGCGGCGACGCCGTGTGGCATCGATTCGAGTTCGGGGGGATACGGCTATCCACTCACCTGGCTCGAGCAGAACCAACCGCATCGCCGGATCGGTCACCTGGGCAACGCGCTCACTGTCGACGTCGATCCACTGGCGAATCTCTCGCTGCGGACGAGTGTCACCGCCGATATGTTCCGCGATCTGGAGTCGCTGCGTGATTCATCTCCGCCGGGTGGCTACGTGCGCTTCGAGGAGATCACCGCCGACGAGCGCAGCTGGCGAGTCGACGCCGCGGAGGAGGCGCGCCTCGCCGGGCGGATCGCCGGCGCGGCCGCGACCACGCTGCTCACCGTGCGCTTCAACGCCGATCGGGGAAAGTCCGCGAGCAGGACAGCCGCTTTCGCCCCGGTGTATGGCTCGACCCAGATCGTCTCGGCGATCTCGACCACCGATGCGTGGCTGTTCAGCGATTACTTCAGCCAGTCGCTCGACGAGCGCCTCGCCTGGGGCGAACGCGGCGCGTTAGGCATCGGCGTCCTTCGGACGACGACGGACTTCAACATGGGCGCGCGCCCGCCAGCCACCGTCGATCCGCACGCCGACGCGATGTATCAGCTCGTCGCGCCCGCTGCACCGTTAGGCGCGCTCCAGTCACTGCGGCTGCGAACCGCGTGGGGGCGAACGAGCAACCAGAACTTCTGGGCGGTGAGCAACCCGAACTTGTTCTCTTACGGCGCCACTTCCTACGGCGGCTACGGCTACGCGCCGGGATCGCGCCCGCACACCCACCCCGAACGCTCGACGGAGCTCGAGAGCGGAGTGGACGCCGCGTTCGCCCCGGCGTCGTCGCGGCTCTCGATCACCGCGTTTCGACGCGGTGAGCGCCTCGACTACCTCGCCCCTCTTGGCATTCCCACGAGTCGAAAGATCACTGGGGGCGAGCTGCGTGCCGAGGCGACGCCGATCGAGCTTCCCGGACTCCGCCTCCATTTGCGCGGCCAGCTCGCCGTATCGCACGACCGGCTCGACAGCGATCCGGCCGCACCGACCCTCCTCTTCGCAGTCGGCCCCGGTGTCTCGCTCGCCGCCGCCCCGGGACAATCGTGGGGAGCGTGGCGGCTGCCGCAGGCTGCATGGAACGACGCGAATGGAAATGGCCGCATCGAGGCCGACGAGGTCATTCCCGGCGAAATCAGCGTACAGGGCAGGTCGCGCCCGTCGAACACGGCGCTGCTGTCGAGTGATCTCGATCTGCTCGAGTCGTTCACGCTGAGCGCGGTCGTCGATCATGCCGGCGGCTTCGACCTGTTCGATGCGGCTACGGCGCAGCAGTGCTGGCGTCAAGTCTGCCCTGCCCTCAACGACCCGAATGCCCCGCTCGACGCGCAAGGCCGCGCTGTTGCCGTCGCCGCGACCGGAGTCGGTTCCGGCTTCGTCGTGCCTGGCGACGAGACCAGCCTTCGCGAGCTCTCGCTCTCCTGGCGTTCGCCGCGCGCGGCGACGATGATGCACGCCACTACGCTGCGCGTCACGCTTTCCGCGTACGACGTCGCACACTGGACGCGAACCAGGGGACTCCATTCCGAGACCGACACCCCCGCACCAGGACTGCACGCGAACCTCTGGTCGATCGTCCAGCCCCTCCCGCGCACCTTCGCTCTCCGCGTGGCGCTCGGCTACTGATGCGCGTCCTGACAGCGTGACGCACGCATCCGAGACGAACAGCTTCAACCTCCTCCGCGATGCCATCCTCCGCGGGATGGCCCACGCACTGAGCAACCGCGTCGCAGCGTTAGGCGGGATCGGCAGCCTCGCCGACCCGGGACAGATCTGGACCGAGCGGCTGTCGAAAGCGCTCCAGGATGAAGGACGCCGGCTCGAGGACATCCTGCGGCTGATGCGATTGCTGCCTGAGGATGGGCGCGGCGAGGCCGGTGCTGTCGAGCTGCAGCCGCTCATCCCTGATGTCATCGCGCTGCACGGCTACAACTCGGCGCTCCTTCAGGTCGAGTGCACCGCGGCTTACGACCGCGAGACGATGCCGGTATTCGCCAATCGCCCGCGACTGGTCCACCTGTTGCTCCTCGCGATCGATGCCGCGAAGCAACATGCGCATGCTCATGGAGGGAAGGTCGCCGTCGCGTACAGCGGCGACACCGAGAAGGTGACGATCCGCGTCGCGACCGAAGCTGGCGGGCACCCGGCGAAAAGCCCGGCACCGGCCACCGCTGAAATGGAGAGCCGGGTCGTCGCTGTCGAGTCCGTGTTGCGCGCCGCCGCTGCGCATGGGCGGACGCGCTGCGACATTGCGGTCAAATCAGCCGGCGACCAGCTTTCGATCGAGATCACAATCCCCACGCTCGCCGCCGGTCGCCGCGGCGAACGCACCACCACCGCGCGACCAACAGCCTGACGTCATGCGGTCATCGTCCATCTCCCGGCGCGACGCGCTCGCTCGGATCATCGTTGTTGCCGCGATTCCGTTCGTCGCCGGTGCGGCGCGCCGCCCCCCGCGCGGCCCGAAGCATCCCGCGCCGCGGGTGGGCGTCACCGCCGAGAATGTGCTCGCCGATGACAAGGTCGACGCCGACCACAAGGATGCCTACGCCGCCGCTCGCGAGATCCCGGAGATTCTCGACGGGATCTACTGCCACTGCGACTGCGCCAACCGGCACAGCAATCTCCGCTCGCTCCTGAGCTGCTTCGAGACCGACATGCCGATGTCATGCGGCATCTGCAGCGGTGAAGCGCGCACCGCGCTCGAGCTGCACAAGGCGGGCAAGTCGCTCGACGAGATTCGCGCCGCGATCGACAAGCGCTTCGGCTGACCGCGCAACATCGATGCAGCCGGCGCCGCCGGCGGCCCGCCGTTAGGCGACTTCGGGCGCGGTCTCGATCCGGACGTTCAGCTTGTTGCGCAGCGTCCGTACGCTGATCCCGAGCAGCTGCGCCGCCTTCGTCCGATTCTGTCCCGCGGCGACGAGCGCCCGCTGGATCAGGACGCGTTCCGCTTCCCCCACGTCCAGCGACGGCAGCTCGAGGACGTGCGTCCCGTCTGCGACCGCAGATCCGTTGCTTGCATCGACACCGGAACGGAGCGCAGCGATGTCGCGGCGGAGTTGCAGATTCTCGAGCGTCAGCGCGACGATCTGCAGCGTCTGCGCAATCGCGTGCTCGTGACTCGCGCTCGCGGACGAAACGACCACCGGAACATCGTGTCCCTCGCGCGCCAGCACATCGCGAAAGCTGCAACCGGAGCCGCCGAGCATCCGATGGTCGGCGATGACCAGGTCCACCGCGTTGCGGTCGAGTGCGTCGAGTGCCTCGCCGATGCTGTGGGCGGCGATGGCGCGATGCCCAGCCCGCTCGACCGCGTCCGCGAGCCCGGGGCCAGCCGCCGGCTCCTCGCCTACATGGAGAATCGTTGCCATTGTCGGGGTTGACCGGCAAAGCGCGCGACATGAACCGTTCGCGCCTCCGTCCGGCATACGTTCGAATGACGCATCTCGCGCTGCCGCGGCAACACTTCAGGAGCGACAGAGGCGCCGGATGACGCCGCTCCGCGGCGCGCGGTTTGACTATTGCCCCAGAGACATGGCAACCCGCACCCACTCTCATGTCGAATGACTCTGCACCATTGCGCATAGCACTCAGTGGATCGACCGGCTTCCTCGGTCGCGCGCTCAGCGAACGGCTCAGCGCGGCCGGACATCGCGTCGTCCCGCTCACCCGCCGGAGCAGCGCGACGTCCGGCGAGTCGATCGCCTGGGACCCGGCCCGCGGCGAGCTCGCGCCTAACGCACTCGCCGGGATCGACGCCGTCGTTCATCTCGCCGGCGAGAAC
>JAICUE010000454.1 GCA_025936015.1 Gemmatimonadaceae bacterium | reverse complement strand
TGGTCGAACAGCCCGCGGGCGGCTGGCGAGGAGCCCCGTGTCGTCACTCCGGAACGAGGATCCTCATTACGGGATGCCCACCCACGTTCTCGAGCGGGAGGTAGACGCGATGCGTCCGCGGGTCTACCGCCACGCTGTGTGCGTGCGGGATGTGCAGCTCGCCTAACGCCCGGAGTCCTGACCCAGTCACCGTGAACTCGCTGACGACCCCTGACTCGGAGGCTACGTACAATCGCCGCCAATCGGCGTCCCAGGCGAGGACGTCGGGATCGTCGCCGACGCGGTAGGTGCCGGCGATGCGCATCGTTCGCAGGTCGACCACCTGAAGCGTCGCATTGCCCTCCCCGGTCACGAACGCGAGCCGCCCCGGCTCATCGACCGCGAATCCATGCGGGTGATCGGAGCCCGGCAGGTCGTAGCGCTCGACGATGCGCTCCGTCGCCGGGTCGATCGCGACGAGCTGGCTCCGCGTCTGGACCGCGACGAGGATGCAGTGCGACACCGCGTCGTAATGGGTGTTGCCCGCCTCACCGCCTAACGCGATCGTCGAACGTTTCGTGCTGGTCCTGGCGTCGATCACGGCGTCCGCCTCGCCCGACTCGTCGGAGACGAACACCTTGTCTTCGGTCGGGGCGTAGGCGATGCCGTCCGGGAACCGGATGTCGCCCACCCGCGCCGAGATCGCGAGGGTGCGGTCGTCGATCACCACGACGTGATGCGCACCGGCGGCCGAGACGTAGACCGCGTGATGCGCCGGCACCGCCAGGATGCCGGTCGCGCGACGGGCTCCAGCCACTTCCGCCACGACGCGCGACGAGTCGAGGTCGAAGACCACCACGCTCCCCGCGTCCATGTGGCTGACGTAGAGTCGGCCACTGGCCGAGTCGACGGTCTGGTAGTCGAATCGGTTTGCCGGTCCGGGGAGCGGTACGTCGGCGACGAGCCGCAGCGCGCCGCGCGGCGCGTCCTCTGGAATCTCGATCGTTGGCGACTTCCAGTCGGCCGGCGTGAGTGACGTGCGTGTCGCGCGGCAGGAAGGCTGCTGCGCGCGTGTGCCTGCGCCCTCCGCCGCGACGCCATGCGCACGCTGTTCATCGACACGGGCGCGAGCGTCGCTGCACGCGACCACTGCACCGATCATGACACTGATTGCCAGAATTGCGACACGCGGGAAGCTCACTGTCATCGCTTCACTCCTCGACCGAAGATCAGGATCGCTGGCACCGTCGGCGCGGCCCTCGATCATTCGTGGCCGTGCCGGTGGTGGATGTCCGGATAATGCGGGTGCGTGTGCACCAGCGGCTCGTGATGATGCGAGTGCGAGTGCGGCTTCGGGTCGGTCACCGGCGGATCGCCGGGTGAATGTGCGTGCTGGTGGTGCTCGTCGTGGACGTGCGCATGCTCGTGCTCCATCGCCTCGTGCGCGTGCGCGTGTTCATGGCGCTCGGTAGCATGGAGCCACACGCCGAGCGCCATCAGCGTCGCCGCGACGGCGAATGCGATCCCCGGTCGCTCGTGAAAGACCGCCAGCGAGAGCGCGGCACCGACGAAGGGCGCCGACGAAAAGTATGCGGCCGTGCGCGCGGTCCCGAGCTGACGCAGCGCGAGCACGAAGAACACGAGGCTCACGCCGTAGCTCAGGAACCCGAGGGCGAGCGCGCTGGCGAGAGGGGGCAGCGCCGGCCAGCTCGCGCCTAACGCGAGCGCGACCGCGGTGTTGACGCCTCCCGCGACGAGCCCTTTCAGCATCGCGATCTGCACCGGGTCGCCCGCCGACACTTTCTGCGTGAGGTTGTTGTCGACCGCCCAGCAGAGCGTCGCTGCCGCAACCAGGAGCGGGCCGCCGATGCCGCCCAGTTCGACGCGCCCGTCCCACGCGAGCGTCGCCCCTCCGGCAACGATCGCGACCATCCCGAGCGCGATTCGCCGGTCGAAGTTCTCGTGAAAGACGAACCACGCCAGCAGCGCGGTGAACACGCCCTCGAGGTTGAGGAGAAGCGACGCGCTCGACGCCGGCGTGCGCGACAACCCCGCCATCAGCAGCAATGGCGCGAACAGTCCGCCAGAGGCGATCGCGCCGGCGAGCCAGGGAATGTCGCGCGCGTCGAGCGGTTTCTCCTGGTGCTCGCGCCGCTTCCGTGCAACCCAGACCACCCCGAGTCCGACACCGGAGCCCAGGTACAATAACCCGGCGACCATCTGGGGCGGCTCGGCGAGCAGCAGCAGCTTCGCAAAGGGAGCGCTCGCGCCGAAGAGAAACGCGGCGGCGAGCGCGAGCAACACACCTCGATTTGCTCGACTTCCCCCTGCAGCATCGCCAAGGCTGCTGCGACTGGCATCGGGGGTGTGCACCGACTTCATCTCACCGTGATCAGCGCTCAATCGCTGCAGCGACCTCGCACGTGCGTCAGCCGCGCGGCAGCGACACGGTGAACGCCGTCCCCATGCCGACCTTGCTGCGCACGCGGATGTCGCCGCCCATCCCGCGCGCGAGATCGCGGCTGATCGCCAGCCCGAGCCCCGCGCCGGCGACGCGGCCGGTCAGCGAGGTGTCCACCTGCACGAACGGCTCGAACACCGCGTCGAGCTTCTCGTTCGGAATGCCGACGCCGGTGTCGGCGACGCGGAGGAAGACGACACTCGGGTCCTCAGTTCCGTCAGCGCGCTCGACACACTCCATCGTCACGCTGCCACCGTCGCTCG
>JAICUE010000210.1 GCA_025936015.1 Gemmatimonadaceae bacterium | reverse complement strand
TCGTGATCGTGGTCGTCGGCGACCGGAAGGAGATCGAAGCCCCGCTCCGCGCCGCGAAGCTCGGACCGGTGGTGGTGGTGGACGAGAACGGGCAGCCGGTGAAGTAGGCCGGTAGCCGCTAGCCGCTAGCCGCTCGCCGCTCGCCGCTCGCCGTTAGCCATTAGCCATAAGCTGTCAGCGACTGCGGCAACGCGGTCGCTGACAGCTTACGGTTTATGGCTTACAGCTTACAGCTTACAGCTTACAGCTTACAGCTGCACTTCATCCCTCCCGCAGGGCGTCCATCGCCGTGCCGGCAAAGACGTCGCGGCCGGCGAGCAGGCCGACGGCGAGCGCGAGGGCGAGCATCCCGACGAGGATCAGGATCAGCGGGATGAACGATGGGACAAAGTCGAGCTCGAGCACCCAGTGCGCCAGCGCCCAGGCACCGCCGACGGAGAGCACCAGCCCGGTCAGCGCACCCAACGCGCCGAGTGCCGCGTATTCGGCGGCGAGGATCGCGCGGACCTGGGCGCGGGTGGCGCCTAACGTCTTGAGGAGGACGCCCTCGCGCATCCGGGCGCGGCGGGTCGCGGCGACGGCGCTGAACAGCACCGGCAGTCCCATCGCGACGCTGAACAGGGCGAGGAAGCGCACCGCGGTCGCCATCTGCCTGACGATCCCCTCGATCGTGCGCTGGATCAGCGACAGGTCGATGCTCGACACGTTCGGCCAGTGCACCACGACGTCCCGCTGGAGGCGGGCGACGGTCGTGTCCCCGGGCACCCGGGCGAGCACCACGTACTGCGACGGGGCGCCGGCCAGCGCCGACCGCTCGAACACCGCATAGAAGTTCGGGGTGAACTGCTGCCAGTTGACGTCGCGGAAGCTGGTGACCCGCGTCCGGACCGGCGTCCCCTGCATGTCCCACGTCAGCGTGTCGCCTAACGCGAGGCGCATCTGCCCGGCGATGTCGGCGTCGATCGACACCTCGGGGATCGTGTCGGCCGGCCCGGTGCTCGCGGTGAACCACTTCCCGGCGGTGATGTGCTCGGACGCAACCAGCGTGTCGCGCCAGGTCGAGCGATACTCGCGCCGCCACATCCAGTTCTGGCCGCGTGCGTGCTTCGGGTCGGTCAGGATGGAGTCCACCGGACGGCCGTTCAGCGCGGCGATCCGCAGCGTCACGATCGGTACGGTCTGCACCACCGTCCAGTGCCCGGCGCGGATCGCCGAGTCGAGGCCGGCCACCTGGCCGGGCTGCGCGTCGAAGAAGACCACGTTCGCCGTCGCGGCGTCCGCGACGATGGTGAAGCGATGCACGAGCAGGCCGCCGACCTGGTACAGCGTCGAGACGAGGAACACGCCGAAGCCTAACGCGAGCATCACCGCCCGCGTCTGGTTGCCCGGACGGTAGAGGCTCGAGATCCCGTGCCTGATCGCGAATGGCCAGTGGGCGCGCAGCAGCGTCCGCGCGGCCCGCGACACCAGCGCCGCCGAGCCGGCGAGGATCGCGACCGCGATCGCAATCGCGACGTTGAAGCCGATCCCCTCGCGCCGCGTTCCGGTGCGCGCGAACACGATGACCGCGACGCTCGCCACCAGCGCGACCGCGACGATGACCCGCGCGATGTCGAAGCGCCCGAGCTGGAGGGCATCCGCGTCCGCCTCACGGCGAAGGGTCTGCAGCGGTGAAACCCGTCGCAGCGCGACGAGCGGCCACAGAGCAAAGGTGAGCGCGACCCAGACTCCGACGGCGAGCCCGAGTCCAATCGCTCGCGGATCGAGGTGGATCGCCACGTGAACGGGCAGGATGGACGCAGCGACGTGCGGCAGGAGGAGCTGCACCCCGATCCCGAGCAGCGTCCCGACGCCGGCGCCGAGCAATCCCATCGCTGCGGCCTGGAGCGAGTAGATCACGAGCACCTGCCGGCTCGACGCGCCGAGACAGCGCAGCACCGCCGCGACGTCGATCTTCGCCGTGACGAACGCATGCACTCCGCTCGCGACGCCGACACCGCCGAGGAGCAGCGCGACGAGCCCGACGATGCCGAGAAACTGCGTCAGCTTCTCGAACCCTTCACTGACGTTGCTCTGCGTTTCCGTCGCGGTGCCCAGCCGGACCTGTCCCTTCGCGATGCGAGGCCGGAGCCGGGCCGCGAGCCGCGTCGCGCCTAACGCTGGCGCGGCGCGGATCAGGACCTCGCGCTCGCTCCTGCTGCCGAACATCAGGAGCTGCGTCTCGGGCAGGTATCGCCGCCCGACGATCACCCGTGGCACGATCGTCGACGCGATCCCGACGTCGCCGGGGACTCGGTCGATCGTGCCGACGATCTCGAAGTTCGCGACCCCGACGGTGATCGTATCGCCGACGTGGGCGCCGAGCGCGACGAGGACCGAGTGATCCACGAGCGCCGCATGGCGCGTGTGGATCGTCGCCGCCTGGTTGGCGGGTGTCGTCTCGACCGCGCCGTAGAGTGGCCAGCTCGCCTCGACGGCGCGGATCTGGACGAGCCGCGTGAGATTCGTGCGCGGCGCCGACGCCATTGACGGGAAGCTCGTGATCCGCGCGACGGCGTTCCCATGGGCCTGCAGCGAATCAACGAGTGAATCGATTGCCGCGGGAAACTTCGCCCGTGAGGTCAGTGAAACGTCGCCGCCGAGCAGTTCGCGCGCCTGTTCACGCACGCTCTCGGTGACGTTGCGCCCGAAGGAGTCGATCGCGACGAGCGCCGCGACGCCTAACGATATCGACGACATGTAGAGCAGCAGCCGCCGGCGCGCGAATCGGCCTTCCCGCCACGCGAGACCGAACAGCGACCGCCAGCGACTCACGCCGTTGCTCCCGCGCCGGCCGCCGTCGCCACCGGCGCGTCGCTGACGACGGCGCCATCGCGGAGCCGGATGATCCGTTCGGTACGCTCGGCGAGCGCGGTGTCATGGGTGACGAGGACGATCGTCGTTCCAGCGTCGCGATTCAGCGAATCGAGCAGCTCGATGATCCGGTGGCCGGTTGCCGCGTCCAGGTTGCCCGTCGGCTCGTCGGCGAAGAGGAGCTTCGGCCGGTTGACGAACGCGCGGGCGATGGCAACGCGCTGCTGTTCGCCGCCGGAGAGCTGCATCGGCAGGTGATGTCCGCGTCCCGCCAGGCCGACACGGCCGAGCAGCTCGGTCGCGCGGGCGGCGGCGTCGCGCTCGCCGCGGAGCTCGAGGGGAACCTGGACGTTCTCCCGTGCGCTGAGGGAAGGGATGAGTTGAAAGCTCTGGAACACGAACCCAACTTTCTCCCCGCGAACCCGCGCGCGCGCGTCCTCGTCGAGCGCGCTCAGGTCCGCGCCGTCGAGGAGCACCGTGCCGGACGTCGGGGTATCAAGGCCGGCGAGCAGGCCGAGCAGGGTCGTCTTGCCGCTGCCTGACGGCCCGACGATCGCGACGCGCGCGCCGTCGGGGATGATGAATGAAACGTCGCGCAGCACCGTTAGGCGCTGGTCGCCGCTGGGATATTCCTTGGTGAGGGAGCGAGCCTCGAGCATGTCGGAACGGTGGATGAATGATCTGCAGATCGGGCGCCATCGAAGGACGGCGCTGCTGGCCGGGATCGCGCTCTCGGCACTGGCGTCGGCGTGCGGCAGCCGCGCATCCGCTGCCGGGGCGCGCGACAGTGTACCCGCCGCGACCGCCGAACCAGCCAACGCCGAACGGAGTCTCGCGACCGTACCGGACGGCCGCAACGGCGCGACGGCGGCAGCGGCCGCTGGACCGCGGGTGCTCTTCATCGGCACGAGCCTCACGGCGGGACTCGGGCTCGACCCATCCGACGCGTTCCCCGAGATCGTCGGCCGGATGCTCGACTCGGCGGGGCATTCGGCGCGGATCGTCAACGCCGGCGTGAGCGGAGAGACGTCAGCGGGGGCACGCAGCCGGATCGACTGGGTGCTCCGCCAACCCGCGGACGTGATCGTGATCGAGACCGGGGCGAACGATGGGCTGCGCGGACTGCCGGTGAGCGCCGCGCGCGAGAACATCCAGGCGATCCTCGACTCGGTGCGCGCGAAGCAGCCAGCGGCCCGCGTGCTCCTCGTGCAGATGGAAGCACCGCCGAACCTGGGAGCGTCGTACACGAATGCCTTCCACGCGATGTATCCCGCGCTTGCGAGGAAGAACGGTGTCGAGCTTGTTCCATTCCTCCTCGCGGGGGTCGCGGGAATTCCATCGCTCAACCAGGACGACGGCATCCATCCCAATCGCGCGGGTGAGCGCATCGTTGCGCGGACCGTGTACGATGCGCTCGTGAAGCACGCGCCATTCGCCACCGCATCGCACTGACGGAGAGACTCGAGATGACGCCATCGAAGGAGCGGACGATTCCACCCGCCGCGGGCGATTTTGCCGAAGCGTACGCCGGCTACGTCGCGCGGGTGCCCGCCGGCGATGTGGTCGCAACCATGCGCGACCAGCTCGGCGAGACGCTGTCGCTGCTGCGAGCGGTCGACCCCTCGCGGACGACCACCGGCTACGCGCCGGGCAAGTGGAGCATTCGCGACATCGTCCTGCACATGGCCGACACGGAGCGGGTGATGTCGTACCGCGCGCTGCGGATTGCCCGCGCGGACACGACGCCGCTCGCGAGCTTCGACGAGAACGCCTGGACGCCGGCCGCGGGGGCGAATGCGCGATCGATGGACTCGCTCCTCGGGGAGCTCGAGGCAACGCGACGCTCGACGGTTGCGATGCTCGACGGGCTCCCAGCCGAGGCGTGGTCGCGCGAGGGTACCGCGAGCGGGAAGCGGATCACGGCCCGGGCGCTGGCGTGGATCATCGCCGGACACGAGCGGCATCACCTGGCGATCATCCGCGAGCGATACCTGAACCGGTGATGCGGGGGCGGGGGGGCGCGGGTCCGGGGACGGAGCGCCGCCGGCTGGCCGGCGGTGTTGCGTGGCCACCCCCGATTGCTTAATCTTCAAGGCTGCCAGCGACTTACGGTCGCTGCGCGGCTGTTCCCACCGCGGTTCCGTCTTCCTCAACTTCAGCGTTTTTATGGCGATTCCCGCCACGCAGATCCGCCGCGGCATGGTGCTCGTTTTCGACGGTCAGCCGTGCCGCATCATCGAGTTCCGGCATCACACGCCGGGCAACCTGCGCGCGATGGTGCAGGCGAAGCTGAAGAACCTGAAGAGTGGTTCGAGCTTCGAGCATCGCTTCCGCGCGGCCGACACCGTCGAACCGGCGTTCATGGAAACGCACGATCTCGAGTTCATGTACAAGGGTGGCGATACGTACCACTTCATGAACACCGAGAACTACGACCAGATCGAGATGGACGAAGAGGCACTCGGCGACAACGCGCAGTGGATGCAGCCGGGGATGAAGATCCAGGCCGAGTTCTTCGAGGGGAAGGCGATCGGCATCCGCCTGCCGAACACGATGACGCTGGAGATCGTGGAAACGGCGCCAGTGATGAAGACCGCGACCAAGAACG
>JAICUE010000146.1 GCA_025936015.1 Gemmatimonadaceae bacterium | reverse complement strand
TTCGTCGTGTAGCCCGCGTCGAAGATGCGCGAGCGAAGCTCGCTCGGGATTCCCGGTCCGTCGTCGGCGACGCGAAGCCGCGCGCCATTCTCGAGCGGTTCGACGGAGAGGGTGATCGTACCGCCGCGGCCGCCGAGTGCATCGACGGCATTCTTCACGAGCGCCTCGAGCGCCCACTCGAGGAGGACGGCATCGCCGGCGATCACGATTGGTGCAGCCGTGCCCTGTATGTCGATCCGGACGGCGCGCGCGAGCGTCGGTACGCGCGCGCGGAAGTAGTTGCCCACGTTCGCGACGAGCGCGGAGACGTCGATCGGCTCCCGGCGCGGGGGCCGGCCGATCCGCTCGAAGCGATGCGCAACCCGCTCGAGGCGCTCGATGTCGGCGCGCATGAGCAGCGCGGTCTCCCGCGCCCCATCGCCGGCGTCACGCTCCTCGAGCAGCTCGAGCCAGCCGCGCAGGCTCGACAACGGCGTCCCGAGCTGGTGGGCCGACTCACGGGCCATCCCGGCCCAGACGCGATCGCGATCGGCGCGGCCGCGTGAGCGAAGCGAGAACACACCGGCGGCGAGCAGCAACGCGAGGGTGATGCCCTGGAGCAACGGGTAGAGCTGCAGTCCGCGGACGAGCGGAGTATCCCCGAAGTGCACCATCCCGACGCCGCGAACGACGACCGGGTCGTTGGTCGCGTCGAGCGTCGCGACATAGGCGCGCACGCGCGGATCGTCGGGCTGTGCATCGAACGGCAGGTTCGCCGCGGCGGTCGGCGTCCCGTTGACCGAGGTGACGATGAGCGGGACCCCGGCCTGGCGGATCTCGTCGGCGAGCTGCAGCAGCGCGCCGATCCCGTTCACATCGTTAGGCGAGTTGAGGCCGCGGTAGACGTCGGCGTACATGCGTGCCGACCGTTTGGCCTCACGGCGCAGCTCGCCGACGACGCGCTGGGTGTACGCGACGTACCAGGTGAGCAGGACCGCAATGCCGACGGTGACGAGCACCACCGGCGCGCGGCGGCGCATCTCGCTAGCGGAGAACGTCGGTGCGGAGGTAGGGCTGCAGCGCGACCGGCACGCGGATGGAGCCGTCAGGCTGCTGGTGATGTTCGAGCAGGCCGATGATCGTCCGCGGGAAGGCGACCCCCGACCCGTTCAACGTGTGTACGAATCGCGGCTTTTCGCCCGGCGCCGGACGGTAGCGGATGTTGGCGCGCCGCGCCTGGAAGTCGAGAAAGTTCGAGCACGAGGAGACCTCGAGCCACTTGCCGACGCCGGGCGCGAAGATCTCGAGGTCGTACGTCTTCGCGCTCGCGAAGCCGGTGTCGCCGCTGGCGAGGAGGAGGACGCGGTACGGGAGCTCGAGGAGCTGCAGCACCCTCTCGGCGTTGCGGGTGAGCTGCTCGTGCTGCGCCGCACTCGCCTCGGGAGTGGTGAAGTGCACCAGCTCGACCTTGTCGAACTCGTGCACGCGAATCAGTCCGCGCGTGTCCTTCCCCGCCGCACCGGCTTCACGGCGGAAGCAGGGACTGTAGCCGACGAGGCTGACGGGCAGCTGCGCCGCATCGATCATCTCGTCGCGGTAGAGGTTCGTGAGCGGAACCTCCGCCGTCGGGACGAGGAACAGGTCGTCGCCGGCGATCGCGTACATGTCGTCGGCGAACTTCGGGAGCTGCCCGGTGCCCGTCATCGACGCCCGATTGACGACGAAGGGGACCCAGGTCTCCTCGTACCCGTGCTCGGTCGTGTGGAGGTCGATCATGAAGCTCATCAGCGCCCGCGCGAGCCGCGCGCCGGGACCGCGGAGCACGACGAAGCCCGAGCCGGCGATCTTCGCGCCGCGCGCCAGGTCGATCATGCCTAACGCTTCGCCGACCTCCCAGTGCGGCTTCACGCTCTCGGCCGGCCGTGGCGCGCCCCACGACCGGATGACGGTGTTCGCCTCCTCGCCGCCCTCCGGCACTTCCGGCAGCGTCACGTTCGGTATCTCGAGCAGGATCGACTGCAGCTCCGCTTCGGCGGCGGCGAGCTCGCGCTCGAGCCGTCCGATCTCCTCGCCTAACGTCCGCCCCTGGGCGACGAGGTCAGCCGCGTCCTGTCCCGCCTTCTTGCGGCGCGCGACTTCCTGGCTCGACGCATTGCGCGCCGCCTTGCGCTCCTCGACCGCCTGGATCGTCAGCCGCCGATCGCGGTCGAGCTCGACCGCGCGATCGATCACGGGCCCGAGCGTGTCGAGCTTCCCGCGACGGCGCATGCCGTCGCGCAACGCGTCAACCGCGTCGCGTACCGCTCGCAGGTCGTGCATGCTCGCCCGTCAGTGACCGGGTACTTCGCCGGGTCGAACCCCGCGGAACCCGCAGTTCGGGTCGGAGGCGACGCGCGCGTAGATGGCGCGGCCGGGCACGTCGACGCTGTCGATGATCATCTTCGCGTACAGGTCATACGTCGAGATGTTCGACGGCTGGCAATAGACCTCCTTCGTCACGAAGGTCACGATGCGCCCGACGGGAATCGTCGTCACCGAATCGTACGTGAAGCCTGACGGCGGCACGTCGAAGAGCGAATCGAACGGCACCGAATCCACCGGGATCAGCCGGACGCCGAGCTGGCAGATGGTCGTGCACGTCACGACCTTCGACCGCGGTACGAGGATCACGCTGCCCGTGCTGTCGATGTCGAGCGCGAAGTCGAACTGCTCGGAGAAATCGGGAACGATGCTCTGCGCGGTGAGGAGGCGCACCCCGCTCTCCGCCTCGGACGGCGTCCCGTTCAGCGCGGCGACGCGGATCGTATCCGAGACAACGGGATACAGCGCCTTCGGTGCATAGGGATCGGCGCTGCAGGCGACGACAGCGGCAACCGGGAGCGCGACGAGCGCGAGCAGAGGAATAGCACGGCGGAGCGACATTCGGACCAGGATCACCAGAGAAAGGTGCGCGTCTGCGAGGCTTACAATACCCCGTGACGAGAAAGAGTTCAAGCGATTGTCGCTGCTTGACTTCGACATGTGCGGACTCTAGCTTCGCTCGACCATTTCACGGAGCGAGAATGGCTACCATTCGCGATCTCGTCGGCGCGATTCGACAGCGTGAAGGGGTCGAGGCGGCGGTCGTACTCGGCCGCGACGGGCTGCTGATCGACAGTCAGGTGCTGCCGAACCTCGACGCGGAACACATCGCGGCACACATCCCTTCGATCATCAACGCGGCCGAGGAGCTGTCCAGCGCCGCGCGGCGCGGAGAGCTCGTCACCTCGGTGCTCGAGTATGAGCACGGCTACGCCATCGTCTCCGTCCTGTCGAGGGAGGCGCTTCTTCTCGTCCTCGTCCAGCAGAATGCAGATGTTGGGAAGCTTCTCTTCGAATTACGCCGGAACCGACACCACATTGCCGCACTTGTCTGAGAACGGCCGGGACGCCGCTGACACGTCGCTCTGTCACGTTCTCGTCGCGGACGACGAGCCGCACATCGGACGGATCATCAAGATGAAGCTCGAGCAGGGACCCTTCCGGGTCACGCTCGCGTACGACGGGCAGGAAGCGATGGAGATCATGCAGCGCGACGCGGACATCGGCCTCGTGCTGCTCGACGTGATGATGCCGCGGCTGACCGGCCTGGACGTGCTGGCGAAGATGCGCGCCGACGAGCGGCTGAAGGACGTCCCGGTGATGATCCTGACCGCGGCCGGTCAGGAGACGCAGCAGCGGCGCGCGCTTTCCCTCGGCGCGAGCGAGTTCCTGACGAAGCCCTTCAGCCCGAAGAAGCTGTTCGCGCGCGCCGCGGAGCTGGCCGGAGTCGCGCCGGACACGACGGACGCGGAATGACCCGTTGGGCAGTCGTCCTCGCGGGCGGCGTCGGATCGCGGTTCTGGCCACTGAGCACTCCGGCGCGTCCGAAGCAGCTGCTGCCGCTCGTGGACAGCGAGCCGCTGCTGAGCAACACGCTCGCGCGCCTCGCGCCGCTCGTGCCGGCGGAGCGCACGCTCGTCCTGACCAACGCCGGCCTCGTCGCCCCGATCGCCGCGCTCGCGCCGGAGCTGCCTAACGGCAACATCATCGCCGAGCCGCGGCCGGCGGGGACGGCGGCCGCGCTCGCGTTTGCCGCGACGGCGATCGAGCAGCGGGCCGGTCGCGACGCGACGATGATCTGCGTGCACGCCGACTGGTCGGTCGGCAACCCGACGGAATTTCGTCGCCGGCTCGCCGAAGCGGCATCGGTCGCCGAACGTCACGCCGCGCTGGTCACGGTCGGCATCGTTCCGTCACGCCCGGATCCGGGATTCGGTTACATCCAACCGGGCGACGTGGTCGAAGGAGACGCGCGCCGAGTCGTGCGCTTCGTCGAGAAACCGACGCGCGAGGTCGCGGAGCAGATGGTGCGCGACGGCTATCTCTGGAACTCGGGGATCTTCGTCTGGCGCGCGGGCGACTTTCTCGACGAGGTTCGAGCGCACACGCCGGAGGTCGCCCCCGCCCTCGCTGCGGCCAACGACATCACGGCGTTTTTCGCCGCGGCGAAGTCGGTGTCGGTCGACGTCGGCGTACTCGAGCGGAGCGCGCGGGTGATGGTCCTGCCGGGGGATTTCGCCTGGGACGACGTCGGGACGTGGGCCTCGCTGCGCCGCGTCCGGCAGCGCGATGCGGCCGGCAATGCCGTCGCCGGAGCGGTGCACGCGGTGGAGTCGAAGGGGAACGTTGTGCACGCGGAGGACGGCGACGTCGTCCTCTATGGCGTGAGCGACCTCGTCGTCATAACGCGCGGCGGTCTCACCGTCGTGACGACGGTCGATCGCGCCGCCGACCTGAAGAAGCTCGTCGAAGCGCTGCCCCCCGAGGTGCGCGACCGGCCATGACCGCGATCGTGCTGTATGACGACGATCGCGCCCGGAAGTTCGAGCCCTTCGCGCTGACCCGACCGTGCGGCGAGCTGCGTGCCGGCGCGCTCCTGATCCGTGAGCGATGGGCGCGCACGTTAGGCATGCCCGCCTCCGGTTTCGTCGGTGCGCCGCACCTGGCGAGCTTCGACGAAGCCGGCGCGCCCGCGGCAGCATCGCGGATCGACCGCGGGGCGATCGTCGCCAACGCGCGATTCGCTCCGGCGCTGGCGGCGACCACGTCGACCGCGGTCCGATGGACGTGCGGCGGCCGCGTCGCCGCCGTCCGGGTCGCCCGCGAGATCGAGGCATCGGCGCTGCGCGACGGCGCGGCGGCGCTCGATGAACTGGCCGCGGCCGAGGGCGACACCATCGAGATCGCCGGCTGGTGGCTCGACGAGATCTGGTCATTCATCGAGCTCCTCGGGACGATGCTGAGGGACGACATCCCGCGGCTGGCAGAGGCGACGGGTGCCCGGACGTTAGGCAGCGGCGAGGCGATCCTGATCGGTGACCATCCCGTGTACGTCGAGGCGGGAGCGACGATCGAGCCGCAGGCGTGCTTCGATACGACGCTGGGACCGGTGCTGGTGCGCACCGGCGGCGGCGTGCAGTCGTTCACCCGGGTCGTCGGTCCGTGCTACATCGGCGAGCATTCGCTGATCTCGAGCGACCGGGTGTCGGGCTGCTCGATCGGACCCGAGTGCCGCGTTCACGGGGAGATAAGCGTGAGCATCTTCCTCGGCTACGGCAACAAGGGACACGACGGCTTCGTCGGCCACTCATACTTCGGGCGCTGGACCAACCTCGGCGCGGAGACAGTGACGAGCAACCTGAAGAACACGTACGGCAACGTCTCGCTGTGGACACCCGACGGAATGCGCGACACGAAGCTGCAGTTTCTGGGTACATTCTTCGGGGATCACGCGAAGACCGGCATCAACGTGCCGCTGACGACGGGCACGGTGCTCGGCGCCGGCGCGAACGTGATGGGGGCGATGCCGCCCAAGGTGGTCGCGCCATTCAGCTGGGGGCAGCCCGGCAGCTTCGAGACGTACCGACTCGATAAATTTCTGGACGTTGCGGCGCGGGTGATGGCGCGCCGCTCGGTCACGCTCAGCGAGGGTAGCCGGCAGCAGCTCGCGGCGGCGCACGCCGCACGGTGGAAGGCATGAGACTCTGGTCGTTAGGCAGCGGCAGCAAGGGAAACGCGCTCCTCGTCGAGTGCGGCGACACGCGCGTGCTCGTCGATGCCGGGTTCCCGGCGCGGACCCTGTCGGCGCGGCTGGCGGCGATCGGCGTGGCGCCGGGCTCGATCAGCGCCTGCGTGATGACGCACGAGCACATCGACCATGTGCGCGGTGCGTCGGTGGCACAGGCGAAGTGGGGGTGGGCGATCCATGCGAGCGCAGGCACCGTTCGCGGATCGGAGCAGCTCGCCGACACGACGGTGAACGAGTTCAGCGCTGGGGCGACGCTGTCGATCGGCCGCGCCGACATCACGACGGTCGCCGTGTCGCACGACGCGACGGAGCCCATTGGACTGGTCGTCACCGATCGCGCGTCCGGCGCGCGGGCCGCGATCGTCTACGACCTCGGGGTCGTCACGAGCGAGGTCCGTGAGGCGGTGCGCGATGTCGACGTCCTGGTGATCGAGGCGAACCACGATGAGGGGATGCTGCGAAGCGGCCCCTATCC
>JAICUE010000266.1 GCA_025936015.1 Gemmatimonadaceae bacterium | reverse complement strand
CTCGCCAACCGGCTGCGCATTCGCGTCGAGCAGGCGAACCCGCTCGCGAATCTCAAGGTGCGTGACGGTGCTTTCGGGTCGCTCGTCACCGACGAGATCGCCCCCCTCATGATGCTACCGATCGGCCTCGCGCTTCGCAGCGCAGCCTGATCCCACCGGCGACAAGCATGATCGAGATCAATCTTCTCCCCGGTTCGGGGAAGAAAGGCAAGACCAAGGGAGGCGGGTCATCCGTCGACGTCGGCGCGGCGTTTCGCGGCTTCGCGTCGAAGATCAGCGACCCCTTCCTCCTCGGCGCGGTAGCGAGTGGCGTGCTCGCAGCCGCGGCGATTGGCGCTCTGTACACGCAGCAGCTCACGCGCGAGCGAAGCCTCGACGTGAAGGAGCAGCGCGCGGTCAAGGATTCGATTCAGTATTCGGTCGTCGTCGCGAGCATCCGCAAGGCGCAGGCGCAACGCGACTCCGTCGTCCGGCAGCTGAACATCATCAAGGTCATCGACAACAACCGCTTCGTCTGGCCGCACGTGATGGATGAAGTCAGCCGCGCGTTGCCGCCGTACACCTGGCTGACATCGCTGCAGCAGACCAATCCGACCGTGGCTCCCCCCGCGAATGCCGCGCCGGCGCCGAAGGGCGGCAAGACGAAGGGCGTGAATGCGGACAGCGCCGCGGCCGCGCAGCCGGTGCAGCTCCAGATCATCGGCAACACGGTCGACATCCAGGCGCTCACACGCTTCATGAAGGCGCTCGAGGCGTCACCCTTCATCGAGGACGTGACGCTCGTCAAGACCAGCGTCATCCCCGTCGACGGCAAGGAAGTCACCGAGTTCCAGCTCACCGGTTCGTATCAGCAGCCGGACAGCGCGTTGATCAAGCGCGTGCCAATCTCGCTCTCGGTCAGGTAGAGGACATCATGGCAATCTTCAAGAGCGAGCGGGACAAGGTCCTCGTTCTCGTCATCATCGCCGCGGTCGCCGCGGTCTACGCCTTCTATACGTTCCGCTGGACGCCGGTGAACGAGTCGCTCCAGGCCAAGCAGGACCACGTCGATTCGCTCGACACGTGGAACCGCAAGGCGCAGAACGAGATGTCGAAGAACTCGGAGAAGACGCTGCTCCAGCAGACGGCGCGCTCGACGCAGAGTCTCCAGGTGATGCGCCAGCTCGTGCCGACCGGGAACGAAGTGCCGACGCTGCTCGAGCAGGTTTCGACGGCGGCACGGCGCGCCGGACTCGATGTGAGCGACATCCAGCCGCAGCCCGTGACTGGCGGCGACCAGTTCGACACCTATCGCTACTCGCTCAAGATCCTCGGCGATTACCACTCCGTCGCCGAATTCCTGACGAACGTCGGCTCGCTGACGCGGATCATCACCCCGGTCAACATGAAGCTGATGCAGCCGGCGAACTCGAACTTCGCGGAGAAGCTCAAGCGTCACAAGGACGACGCGATCATTCAAGCGAACTTCGACATTCAGACGTACGTCGCGAAAACAGCGTCGCCGGCGGCGACGAGCACCGCGGGAGCAAACTGATGACGCGCGCAGCAATCGCGCTGGCGCTGGTCGCGCTCTGTGGCGCGAGCAGCCTTTCGGCGCAGGGCATGGGTACGCTGAACGCGGCGAAGCGGGCAGCGAATCGTGCGGTCAACGCGACCAACGAGCACACCCACGAGGAGACGGGGCAGGCGATCGCCGCGAAGCCCGTGACGCAGGTCAACACCCCGGCTGCCGCGAACACGACGCCGAAGCCGCCGGCGGAATCCGCCACGGCCGCGACGAGAGCCGCCGCCACCGCGAAGGCATCCGCGGCGAAGGACAGCGTGAGGAAGCCGGCTGAGGCGCCGGCGACCGCGACCTTCAATCGCGAAGTCTTCACGTACGACGCTGCAGGACGCCGGGATCCCTTCCTTTCGTTGCTCTCGACGGGGGAACTGCGTCCTGCGTTCAGCGACCTCAAGCTGGTCGCGGTCGCTTACGACCCGACCGGCCGCAAGTCGGTGGCGGTAATGCGGGACATAACGACGAATGACCAGTACCGCGTGAAAGTCGGCCAGACCGTCGGGCGAATGCGCGTCGCGCAGATCCATCCGCAGTCGGTGACCTTCACGATCGATGAATTCGGCTATTCGCGCCAGGACGTTCTGACGCTCGGTGACTCCACGAATATGAGGAATCCATGATGCGTGTCGTGTCCTTGGCCGCAGTCGCGGCCGTACTGATCGCCGCGCCGGCGCGCGGCATGGACCCGACTCCGCGCGCGACCGCGGTGACGTCGGTGAGCATCGTGCCGGCGACCGGGAAGGCCGAAGTGGTCATCGGCGTGGCCGGCTCGGTCGAGCTCGAGGACTTCGCCCTCGACGCACCGTACCGGATCGTGCTCGATCTGAACGGCGCAACGTTAGGCCTGGCGCCGCAGATGTACGATCACGTCGCGCGCGGCGGGATCAAGAACATCCGCTATGCGCAGTACCGCAAGGACGTCGTGCGGGTCGTCATCGACCTCGACACGACGCGCGCGTATTCGATCATCCGCAACGCGGGCGACGTTCGCGTATCGATCGCGAGCCCGCATCCGAAGTTCGAGAGCTGGAAGAGCGCCACGCCGACGGCCGCCGCGCAGGACGCAGCGGCCGACGTGGTGGACAACGGCCGCACCGTGATGCCGGCGTCGACCCGTACCGCACTCCAGCAGTCGACCCAGCCACGAATCACCGTCACCTATAACGACGCGGACATCCGCGACGTGCTCGCGGCATTCGCCGCGTTCTCGGGTCGCACGATCGTCGTCGGCAAGGGCGTGGAAGGGAAGGTCACCGCCGAAGTGCGCGACCAGCCATGGGATGTCGCGATGAACGCGATCCTCCAGTCGCAGGGCCTGGCCGCCGCCGAGGACAACAACGGCATCATCACCGTCGACAGCTACGCGAACATTCTCGCCAAGCAGTCGACCGAGCCGCTCGTCACGCAGCTCATCTCGGTGAACTACGCGCGCGCTGCTTCGCTCGTCGAGACCATCGGCAGCCTGCTGTCGCGTGACTGCCCGCCTGCCGCAGCCGGCGCTGCCGCGGTTCCGCAGTCCAGCTGCCTCGCCCGCGGATCCGTCCGCGCCGATACCTCGACCAACACGCTGCTGGTCACCGAGGTCCCGTCGCGCATCAATGATCTGATCGGCTACGTCCACGATCTCGACGTCCGTACGCCGCAGGTCGCGATCAAGGCGAAGATCATCTTCGTCAACCGGACCGACATCGAGGATCTCGGCATCGCCTACGACCTCGGCTCGGGCGGCGCGTTCTTCAACAAGCTGATCCCGCGGCCAAGCGCCTACGGCCCGACCGACACCAACGGCGACGGCATCAACGACGCGGTCGTCCCGACGCAGTATTACGATCCGGCCAAGACCCCGGCGGCCTTCACCGTCGGCGGCAACCAGCTCGCCGCGATCGCCAACGCGAACCAGCGCGTCTTCAACCCGGCGCTGTCGCTCCTCTTCTCGACGACGTTAGGCAAGTTCTCGCTCACCTCGTTCATCGACGCGCTGCAGGAAGTGCGGCTCGCCGACGTCCAGGCCGAGCCGAGCATCGTGACGCTCGACAACCAGAAGGCGCGCATCGTCGTCGGCGAAGAAACTCCGATCCGCGTGATCGACGCCGGAACGGGCGCCGCCGGCTCGGTGGCGCGCGCGACGGTGAGCTTCAAGGAGACGGGCATCATCCTCGAGGTCGTGCCGCATATCACCTCGAATCGCCAGATCCTGATGACGCTGCACAGCGAGCGCTCGAACATCGCGCTCGCCGCATCGGATCTTGGCTACACCTTCGAGAAGCAGCTCGCGGAAAACCAGCTCCTCGTCAACGACGGCGAGACGGCGGTCATCGGTGGCCTGACGGTCACCTCGGTCACGGTCGACAAGACCGGCATCCCGCTGCTGGTCGACCTCCCGTTGATCGGCCGTCTGTTCGGCCACACGGCGCACCAGGAAGACAAGCGCGATCTACTCATCCTCGTCACCCCGCACATCGTCGATGACGGGGACAAGTTGAGCCAGGCCAGCGCACCGCGCTGACCCGACTTTCTCTCGGAGCATCCATGACGTATCGAGCTCTGCGCCTGGCTTCAGCGGCGCTTGGATTTGCGGTTGTGCTTTCGGCGTGCGACGCCGGGACGACCGCCGGGACGGGTGGCCCCACTTCGGCCGCACCGCGCCTGACGATCAGTATTCCGGGACTGGACACCGTCCTGCACCGCATGCCCTTCGGCTCGCCCGTCTCGATCACCGCGACGGGCACCGACGACCTGTCGCTGCTGAAGATGAGCGTCGTCGCCACGCGCGACAGCGGGACCACCATTCCGAAGTCGGTGGTGACCGCGGTCGGTGTCGATACGACCTTCACCTCCAACACGCCGACGTTCTCGAGAACGTTCTCGCTGCCGATGGCGGGTGTCCGCTCCGGCGACACGGTCCAGGTTCATGGAACGGCGATGGACGGCAACGGCCTGACGGTCAGCCGTGACATCAGCTTCATCGTCTTTGATTCGATCGCGCCGGTCGTGAAGCTCGTCTCGCCGTTGCGCAACGCGACGTTGAAGTCGCTCGCGCCGACCGATTCCGTCCGCATGACTGCGTCGGACTCCTCCGGATTGACGACCGTCGGCTACGACGTCCTCAGTGTCGTCAGCGGCGGCCTCTCGACGCTGTACAGCGT
>JAICUE010000240.1 GCA_025936015.1 Gemmatimonadaceae bacterium | reverse complement strand
CATCGACGGAAAGCCCGCGGTCACCTTCGTCGTTCCGGGAGCCGGCGATCACGCGACGGGGACAACGCTCCCGCTCGAGCCGATCCCGGCTGCGCCGCCGGCGTGGTGGGCATCGGTCGCGCGCACGCTTCCGTCGTCGCACGACTCCCTCGACGATCGCTGGGCGGGGAAGGGGTACAGCGTCCGCGCGCGCTACGACACGAGCGGTGAGTCCGCGGCGCTGTCGCTTGCCGATTCGGCCGGCCACGAGTGGACGCTCGGACGAATCCCGGTTCCGGTGCGCCATGTGCTGTGGCTCGACGCCCCGCCGCTCGATTCACTCCACCGCGACGCGCTCGCCCGCGCCTTCGACGACGCCGTGCTCTACGACGACGACGCTCGCCTCGCCCGCCGCCACGACGAGCGCCGCCTGACGGCGCCGATGGTCCGGCCGGTCAGCCGGCGACTGTCCCACCAGCGGCGAGGGCCGCATCCGCGCACCAATCGCACGCGCCACCCGACGACATGACCATCCCCGCGCAGCACCCGGCCACCCGCGCCGTCAGCGAAAGCCAGCACGAGACCTCCGAGCTGATGATGCCGCAGCATGCCAATGCACTCGGCCATGTCTTCGGCGGCGTGATCCTGGGAATGATGGATACCACCGCCGCGGTCGCCGCCTTCCGGCACGCGCGCAACGCCTGCGTCACCGTCTCGATCGACCGCGTGGATTTCCGCGAGCCGATCCACGTCGGCGACCTCGTGATCATGAAAGCCAGCGTGAACTTCACCGGCCGGACTTCTATGGAGATCGGGGTCCGCGTCGAGGCAGAGGACATGATCAGCGGCCGCCGGCGGCACACGAATTCGTGCTACCTCACCTTCGTGGCCGTCGACCGCAACGGCCGGCCGATGCCGATTCCGCAGGTTGTCCCCGAGACCCCCGACGAGCTCCGGCGCTTCGCGGCCGCCAAGGAACGCCGTCGCCGTCGCCTCGAGGAACGGAACGAAGAGGGCAAGTAGACCCATCGACGCACGGCAGACTAACTTTCCCCGGCATGACCGCGCTCAGCCGATCACGCGCTGACGGTCATCCGTCATCCCGCACCAGACCAATCAGAATCATGGCCACCTACCGCTCCACTGACGGCACCGTCTGGAGAGTGAAAGTCAGCAACGTCGGCGCGAGCAACGCCGTCGTCCTCTTCCAGCATCCCGATGGCGCCAGCACGCGGAAGGACCGCTACAACTGGTACATCAGCAAGGGCCCCGAAGCCAAGAGCGTGACCAGTCGTCTCGACCCGAAGAAGGTGGCCAGCGCGCTGACCGCCGAAGACGTCGACCTGCTGTTCCGGCGGTCGATGCCCGTCTCCCGCGCCGACGCGCTGAACATTCCGCCGAACCCCGCGGTCAAGGCGACGTTTTAGTATCGGGTTGTTACCAAATACCCGCATTTGACAAGGCCCGCCGGCGCATCGCGCCGGCGGGCCTTGTCCTTCATGCGGAACTGCGTCCGGTCAGAGTCCGGCGGCGTGCGCCAGATTCACGCGGCCCTTGCCGTACGCCGGATCGGTGCCCGGCTGGCCGAGATCGTCCGCGCTCTGCTCGAGACGCGCCTGGATCTGCGACGGGTTGTGACCGACCTGGCCGGCGATGAGCGCGGCAACGCCCGTCACGTGCGGTGCGGCCATGCTCGTGCCCTCGATACCGATGACCGTGGCGCTCCACGCGCCGGTGGTCGGATTGTAGAAGCGGCTCTGGCAGCCGATGAGCGCCGGATAGATCGTGAATCCGGAGCACGCTGCATAGACGGGGGTGTAGTTGCCGCCAGGCGCTGCGACGTCGATCGACGAGCGGCCGTAGTTCGAGTACGACGCGAACGTGTCGGGGTTCGGGAACGAGTTCGTCGAAGTCGGCGCGGTCGGACCCGTCGCCGAGACGCAAACGACGCCGGCAGCGCTGCAGTACGACGCGTAGCCATTGCCGTCGTGATCGAGGTCGATCGCCGAGTTGCCGGCCGAAACGACGACGAGCGTGCCCTTGCGGTTCGCGTAGTTCATCACGCGGTTGATCGTCGCGAGGAACGACGGGCCGTTGCCGCCGCGCGCACTCGCATCAACGCGCTGGAACGAGCCGCCGAGGCTCATGTTGATGACGTCGAGTCCGATGTCGGACGCGTAGAGGATCGCCGCGAGCGTACCGCTCGTCGGGCACCTGGCCGTATAGTTGTCCGCCGCCGAACCGGGCCCGCAGACCTTGAGCCCGACGAGCGTGACCTTCGAGGTGACACCGGCCGCCGCGAGTCCGTTGCTGGCAACCGTCGCGGCAACGTGCGTTCCGTGATAGTGCAGATCCGCGATCGGATTCGCGCCGGGGAAGGCCGCCTGCACGCGGGCGTTTTCCGCCGCGCTCAGGAACGAGCGCGAGGCGTTGAGGTCAACGCGCCCGTAGAGGTCCGGGTGCAGGTAGTCGATGCCCGTGTCCAGGATCCCGACGCGAGTTGTCGGGGTGCCGAGCGCGCCGATCGCCCACGCTGCGGGGGCGCTGATCGCCCGCATGTTCCACTGGTACGCAAAAAAGTACGCCTTCGTCGGAACCGTCGGACTGTCCGGCGTCGCCGCCGCCGACTCCACGACGGCGTCAGCGGGCTGCTCGAGCGTGGTGTACGCATCGGCATCGACTGCCTGGACGTCCGAGCGCCCGGCGAGCGCATCGGCGCCCGCGCCGTCGAGACCGCTCACTGCCGCGACGCCGACGCCGGCGTGCGCAAAGATCACTTCGCCACCCATCGACGCGACCTTGGCCGCGAAATCGGACGGGATCGCGTTTCCCTTGAAGCGCACGAGGTAGTTCCCGGCGATGCCGGCATCATCACCCGTCGCGCTGACCATCGACGCGCTGGCCGTTCTCGACGCGACGGTTGCCGCGGCGGATGGGTCGAGCGCCCGGTCAGCGGAGCAGCCGGCGAGTGCGATGCCGCCGACGAGCGCGGCTGGGAGTGCGAGCTTACGGAATTCCATTACACAATCCTCTGCTGGAGTTGACGAGCACCGACAAAAAAACCGCTGCCCGTCTAGCCAGAGAGGCACGGCGGGCGATGAAGCGCATCCATTGAGAGGTACCGTTCGCGCGCGCACGCGAGCACGGCCGGCGCGGACGGGCAGAGTCTACGGCTCCGCGTCAGCACGTGCAACAACTATTTTCACCATCCGTTTGCGCGGCGCTGAACGGTCGATCAGCGGACGCGAGTGGACTCCCTCGTCCCCGCGCTTCCGGCTAGCTGCTGACGGTCGCCACTTCTTCGTACGGGACGTCGATCTCCATTCCGTCGCGCGCGAGGGTGATGTTCGCGAACACGCCCTTCGCCTCGCGCTCGAGCTCACTCGGATCGCGTGAGTAGCGCGCGGAGAAGTGGGTGAGCACCAGCCGCCGCACCCCGGCCGCGGCGGCTACCCCAGCCGCTTCGCGTGCGGTCGAGTGTCCCGTCTCGATCGCGCGCTCCGCTTCCTCGTCGCCGAATGTCGCTTCGTGCACCAGCAGGTCCGCGCCGCGCGCGATCTCGACGGTGCGCGGCGAGGGCCGCGTGTCGCCGGTGATCGCCACGCGCCGCCCGCGCCGCCGCTCCCCGACGAGTACCGACGCCTCGATGACGCGGCCATCGTCGAGCGTCACCGACTCGCCGCGATGGATGCGTCCCCAGAGCGGGCCCTCCGGGATCCCGAGGCTGCGCGCGAGCTCGGGGTTGAACCGGCCGCGGCGCTCCTCCTCGACGATCGCGTAGCCTAACGCGCTGGCGCCGCCGTGGTCGGCGGCCCACGGGACGATCGCGTATCCGTTCCGCTCGACCGCTGCGTCGGGCTCGAGCTCGGTGATCGCGACGTCGAACGTCAGGCGGTCGGCGCCGAACCGTTCCGCCGCGCGGAGGATTCGCGCCGCGCCCTTTGGCCCCCAGAGTCGCAGCGGCTCCGTCCGTCCCTGCAGCGCCATCGTCCGCGTCAATCCGATCAACCCGATCAGGTGGTCGGCGTGGAAGTGCGTGAAGAAAATGTCCTCGAGCGAGAACGCGACGCCGTAGCGCATCATCTGGCGCTGGGTCCCTTCGCCACAATCGAAGAGGATCGTCTCGCCCTCTCGGACGAGTGCGATCGACGACACATTCCGCTCGACGGTCGGGCGAGACGCCGAGGTTCCGAGCAGGCGAAGCGAGAGCGACATGGCGCTGAATATAGTCCGCCGTGAGGCAGGGCAGTCGAGCCCGTCTCGCGCGTGCGGTCTAGCCTTTGCAAAACGCACGAATGCGCGATCGACACGGAGGCCGATCGCAAAGACGCCGGTCCGGCCGCGTCGTGTCGCGACGCGCACCGATCGGGGCAGCAGGGGTTGGACGGACCCCAACAGTCGGAGGAGTAATGGCAGAACGTAGCGAAGGAAAAAGCCGGCGAGGCTTCGCCTCGATGGATGAGTCCAGGCAGCGCGAGATCGCGAGCAAGGGCGGTCGAGCCGCACACGCGAAGGGCACCGCTCACGAGTTCGACTCGAATGAAGCGCGTGCCGCTGGGCGGAAGGGAGGCGAGGCCGTGAGCCGCAATCGCGACCACATGGCCGCGATCGGTCGGAAGGGTGGAGAAGCCCGGGGGACGAGCGCCCGCAACGGCGCGTCCCGCGGCGCTGCAGCACGGTTGGGCGGTGAAGCTTCGCGCAGCGAGACGCTGCGCGGGACGGCGAGCGAGACGGTTCGCGGCGGCGCCGCGGATGTGTATCGCTCGACGGAAGGCCGCGCCGATTCGGGCCGCGCGACGTCGCCGCGACTCGGCGACCAGGACCGCACGCAGCAGCTGCGTGCCGACGAGTTCCCCGCCGACCAGGCGCGAAGCTCGCAGGCGCGCGACCGCAGTGCCGGCGGGAGCAATACCACGGATCCAGTGCTCTCGCGCGATCTCGACGCGCGACCCTGAACCCGGCAGTACGCGATAAGCAGTAATCGACGGCGCGCGCGCCGTCGATTACTGCTTATAGGTTGATAACCTGGTGGGCTTTAACGATCCCGGCGTGCCGCGCGGCCTCGATGTTACCGCCGCT
>JAICUE010000264.1 GCA_025936015.1 Gemmatimonadaceae bacterium | reverse complement strand
CGTTAGGCCAGCTGACGGTGTACCCCGCGCGCGGCGACATGCAACTCGTCGTGACAGGGATGGAGGCCGAGGGCGACGGGCTGACGCGCAAGGCGATCGAGCTCGCGCTGCGCCGGCTCGAGCGTGACGGCCTGCTTGCCCCCGAGCGGAAGCGCGCCCTGCCGCGCTATCCGCGGCGGATAGCCGTGGTGACGAGCCCTAACGGTGCCGCGATCCGCGACGTGATCGCCGTGGCGCGTCGCCGCTCGCCGGGCATCGAGATCGTCATCGTGCCGGCCGCCGTTCAGGGGGAGAACGCCCCCGACGAGCTCTGCGCCGCGCTCGACCGGCTCGCGCGTTGGGGCGACGCCGACGTCGCCATCGTCGGCCGCGGCGGCGGAGCCCGCGAGGACCTCCGCGCATTCAACGAGGAGCGCGTCGCCCGCGCACTGGCCGCGCTGCCGATGCCAGTCATTTCGGCGGTCGGGCACGAGATCGACACCACGATCTGTGACCTGGTCGCCGACCTCCGCGCGGCGACGCCGTCAGCGGCAGCCGAAGCCGCGGTGCCGCTCGCCTCGGACGTCCTCGCCGAGATCGCATCGCTGCGCGACGCGCTCGCCGAGTCGGTGCAGCAACAGATCGATGCTGCGCGCGACCACGCGCTTTCTATTCGCCAACGCGCGGTGGAAATCGTCGGCCGCTCGATCGAGCGCCACCGCGCGCGATCCGACACGTTAGGCGGCCGGCTCCACGCGCTCAGCCCACTGGCGACGCTGGGCCGTGGTTTCGCGGTCGCCATCGGCAGCGATGGAGCCGCCCGCGGGCGCGCGGCGCAATTCGCCGCTGGAGATGCCTTCGAACTGGTGCTCAGTGACGGCCGCGTTTCCGCGCGAACGGAGCACGTCCGCCTGACGGAGCAGGGATGAGCGACGCGGAGCGCACTGCCGGGACGCGCACGCCGGACGCCGAGAGCGTTGAAGCGCAGCTTCGACGCCTCGAGTCGATCGTCGATCAGCTCGCGGGCGACGGGATCGAGCTCGATGCCGCGCTCAAGCTCTTCGAGGAAGGCGTGGGGCGGCTGCGCGCGGTCACGAGCCGGCTCGCCGCGGCGGAAGCGCAAGTGAAGACCCTCGTCGAGGAAAGCGAGGGGGATTTCACTCTCGAGGGTCTCGATGAATGAGCCCGTTGCCACGGTCGCCGGGGCCGAGTCGCGCGAGTCGCTGACTGTCGAGCGTGCGGCGATCGACGGGGCGCTCGACGAGTTCTGCGCACGCTTCCTCGGCGGGATGCCGCCCGCCGTCGCGAACGCGATCCGCTATTCGCTGCTGGGCGAAGGAAAGCGGCTGCGCCCGGTGCTCGTTCTCGCGGCGTTCGAAGCGGCCGGCGGACGCGGTGACGCGACTCGGCTTGCCGCCGCGGTGGAGGTCGTCCACGCGTACTCGCTCGTGCACGATGATCTCCCGTGCATGGATGATGACGACATGCGCCGCGGCCGCCCGACAGTGCACAAGGAGTTCGGGGTCGCCGCGGCGACAGCGGCTGGGTTGGCGATGGTTCCGCTTGCCGTGCGCTGCGCGCTGTACGGCGCGGAGTCGCTCGGCCTCGATGATGCACACTCGCGGCGCATCGTCTCGGAGCTGATGCGCGCGTCAGGCGGGGGCGGGATGATCGGCGGCCAGCTCCTCGACCTCGAGGGAGAGGGACGCGCGTTGACGCTGGCAGAACTGGAGCGGATCCACAATGCGAAGACCGGTGCGCTGATCTGCGCGGCCGTCCGCCTTGGCGGGATTGCTGCGGGGGCGAGCGAAGAACGAATCGACGCACTTGGTGTCTACGGTCGTGCCATCGGACTCGCGTTTCAGATCACGGACGACGTGCTCGATGTCACCGCGACGACGGACGTTCTCGGGAAGACCGCTGGTCGCGACGCGGTGCTCCAGAAGAGCACCTACCCCGCGCTTCTCGGAATCGAGGGAGCAAGAGCGAGGGCCCGCGCGTTGGTCGAGGAGGGCTGCTCGGCGCTCAATGCGGAAGGGTTGCTGACGTCGCGGCTCGAGCACCTCGCGCGATACGTGGTCGCGCGGCGAAATTAGAAGGGACGCCGGTCGCCCATCCGGGGCGGCCGGCCGCGCTGTCGCAACATGCTCAACGTGGACTCGTCATGCCGGTTCTCGAACGCGTCAACACTTCCGCTGACCTGAAGGCGCTCACGCGCGACGAGCTGCGCACGCTCGCCGACGAGATGCGCGCCCGCCTCATCGACGTCTGCTCGCGAACGGGCGGGCACATCGGAGCGGGACTCGGAGTCGTCGAGCTGAGCATCGCACTGCATTACGTGTTCGATACCCCGACCGACCAGCTGGTGTGGGACGTCGGGCACCAGGGATATCCCCACAAGATGCTGACCGGGCGCCGCGACAGGTTCGAGACGCTGCGCACCGAGAACGGCTTATCCGGATTCCTCAAGCGGACCGAGAGCCCATACGACGCATTCGGCGCTGGTCATGCGGGCACCGCGATCTCCGCCGGGCTCGGGATGGCAACGGCCGCCGAGTTGAACGGCGAGGAGCTCAAGGTCGTCGCGATACTCGGCGACGGGGCGCTCACCTGCGGCCTGTCGTACGAAGGGCTCAACAACGCCGGGCATTCGGGGCGCGACCTGATCGTCGTCCTCAACGACAACGAGATGTCGATCGCGCCTAACGTTGGGGCGATGTCGAAGTACCTTGTGTCGATCCAGCGCAATCCGCTCTATAACCGCGTGCGGAGCGCGATCGGCGACATGCTCACCTCGGCGCCGTCGAAGGTGCAGATGGTCGGCAACCTGGTGAAGCGCTGGGAGGAGAGCGTCAAGAACTTCCTGACACCGGGGGTGCTGTTCGAGGAGCTCGGGTTGCGCTACTTCGGTCCGCTGGATGGACACGATCTCGACGCGCTGATCGACACCTTCACCGCGGTGCGCGAGATGAAGCAGCCGCGCCTCGTGCACGTGATCACGCAGAAAGGGAAGGGTTTCCCGGCCGGCGAGCATGTCGAGAAATGGCATGCGCTGCCCCCGGGGCACGATCCGGCGACGGGGAAACAGCGCAAGGCCTCTTCGGCGAACCCGGCGTACACCGCCGTATTCGGAAAGGGATTGTCCGAGCTGATGGAAGAGGACCAGCGCCTCGTCGCGATCACCGGCGCGATGCCGAGCGGCACCGGGACCGGAGTCGTCGCGAAGGCGCACCCGACGCGCTTCTTCGACGTCGGCATCGCCGAAGGACATGCGGTGACCTTCGCCGCCGGGATGGCGACGCGCGGGATCGTCCCCGTCTGCGCGATCTACTCGACCTTCCTCCAGCGCGCGTACGACAACGTCATTCACGATGTCGCGCTCCAGCGACTGCACGTGATCTTCTGCATGGACCGCGCGGGGCTCGTCGGTGAAGACGGCGAGACCCACATGGGGCTGTACGACATCGCCTACATGCTCGCGGTGCCGAACATGACGATCACCGCGCCGAAGGACGGCACCGAGATGCTCGCCCTGCTCCGGACCGGGGTTGGCCAGGACGGACCATTCTGCATCCGTTATCCGCGCGATGCGTCGCCCGATGTGGTGCCGAACATCCGCGAGATATCAGCTGTGCCTTACGGTACGTGGGAGGTGCTCCGCCACGGACGTGATGTCGCGATCCTTGCGGTCGGCACGATGGTCCGCCAGTCGCTCGCTGCTGCGGAGACGCTCGCGGCGGAAGGACTCGATGTCACGGTCGTCAACTGTCGCTTCATCAAGCCCTACGACGAGCTCACACTGTCCGCGCTGATCCACGACCACAAGATCCTCGTGACGGTCGAGGAAGGCGTGGTGACGAACGGCTTCGGCGCGTACATGGCTTCGGTCGTCGAACGGATCGAGCCGACCGTGCGCGTGGTCGCGCACGGCGTCCCGGACCGCATCGTGTACGCTGCCTCGCGCGCGAAGCAGCTGGCCGACACGGGGCTCGACGCTGCCGGCATCGCCGCGCGCGTGCGCGCGCTGCACGAGAGTGAACACGAGAGCGAAGCGGTCGCCGGGTGATGCGCGTCGGGGTCGTCGGCCACCGTGGGTATGACGGGCTCGCTGACGTCCTCCGCCGGCTCGCGGAGCTCGCGCGGCGACTCGATTTCCGTCTCGCCTTCGAGCCGGAGCTGCATGACCTCGCCGGCGAGCACGAAGTCCTCGATGATCCGTCGGCGCTCGACGCGCTCCTGACGTTAGGAGGCGACGTCACGCTGCTCCGCGGCGCGCGCGCGCTCGACGGCCGGCCCGTACCAATCCTTGGAATCAACCTCGGCCGCCTCGGCTTCCTCACGTCGTGCGGGATCGACGATCTCGAGGCCGGGGTGGAACGGCTCGCCCGCGGCGATTTCACCGCCGAGCGCAGGATGACGCTCGACGTCAGCGCGCTGGACGTCGCCGAGAAGGAGCGCGGACGCTGGTTCGCGCTCAACGACGTCGTGCTGCACAAGGGCGGTTTTGCGCGGATGGTATCGCTCGACGTCGCGGCGAACGGCGAGTCGATCGCGTCCTATTCGGCCGACGGAATCGTCGTCGCCACGCCGACCGGATCGACCGCGTACAACCTCTCCGCTGGCGGACCGATCGTGTATCCGACCGTCGAATCCATTCTGCTCACGCCGATCTCGCCGCACACCATGTCGGTGCGTCCGCTCGTGCTGCCGCCGAGCGCGCGAATCACGCTGCGGGCGGAAGATGGCCCCGAGGAGCTTCTGGTGACG
>JAICUE010000055.1 GCA_025936015.1 Gemmatimonadaceae bacterium | reverse complement strand
GGCGACCTGCTCCTCTTTGGCCGGAAGGGCAAGGTGACGCACATCGGCATCTACGTCGGTGATGGCCGCTTCGTGCACGCGAGCACCGGCGCGCATCGCGTCGTCGAGCGGCCGCTGCTCCGGAAGCCCGCCAAGGGCATCGTCCCGTGGATCGGCGCGCGGCGCATCATCGCGTCAGCCGACGATTCGACGCTGGCCGCGAACCGAACCACAGCGCAGCGTTAGGCAACGGCGGGATCGACGGCAGGGGGTTCACGCGTGTACCTCGATCTGACCGGTGGTTGAATTTGTTGTTGGTAAAGGGAACAGCATTTCACCACAGAGGACACAGGGGCGCACAGAGAACCGCTCGTCGGGTGGGCTCATTCCGCCGCGACCGAAAAGCTTGGGGGCAAGCGGGGCGAGACCATCTCGCGCTGCTTGCCCCCACTTATTCGTCGTCAGTGCGATGACTGAGGTCCGCGTTCACTCCCGCTGAGGGCTACGGCCGACATATCAGGAAGCCGGCGGCCCAGCGGGGCGGATCAGCAATAGTCGCTGTCGAAATGCGCCAACGCCCTGCGCCGCTCATTTGGCTGGACACGCTGCATCCGCGCCCTCGCGTCCGCGCTATCGCTCTCCGTTCGGCAACGCGCGGCGCACCAGGCGGCCGTCCCTCAACACGTGCGCGCCGGTTCGCGGGAAGTCGAGCTTCGAGAGCGAGTCGATCAACGTCAGCGCACGACGCGAGCGGTCGGTGGAGACGCGGCCGGGCGCGCGTTGCAGAGTCGGGTGCAGCTTCGCCGCGCGCACGGCGCCGCGGCCGTCCACCGTCGCACACGCGACGACGCCGCGGCGCATCGGCTCCCGATGCGAGAAGGGACCGTAGGTGACGAGGTTGCCGAGCGAGTAGAGCACGAGCGACGAGTCGCGCCATTCCGCGGCGCGAACGACGTGCGGGCCGTGCCCGATGACGAGGTCGGCGCCGGCGGCTGTTGCGGCGTCGGCGAAGGCGACGGGATTGCCGCGCGGGCTATCGAGGTAACGCTCCGTGCTGTCGACGGTCCGCTGCGCCGACGCGCCTTCGGCGCCGAGGTGCATCGTCACGATCACGCGGCGATAGTTCGCTGCGGCGCGCGCGACATGGCGCCTGACCGCGGTGAGGTCGCGAAGGTCGTTGTCGCCGCCCGACGTCGCGAAACCCAGGAAGGCGACCGTGTCGCCGTGGCGTGTCTCGACCAGCGTCGGCAGCGTGTCGATGCCGGTGACGATCACCCCCGCGTGCTCGAGCGCTCGCTGTGTCTCGCGCAGCCCCTCGGCGCCGGCATCGCGAGCATGGTTGTTCGCGAGGTTCGCGACGACGGTGTGCTTCGTGATTCCCCGGATCGCCCCGGCCGCCGCGGGCGGCATCCGCAGCGCGAAGCAGCCGCTCGTGGTCTTCGCGCACTTGTCGAATGGCGGTGCGCCGTCCCCGATCGCGCCTTCGACGTTGAGCAGCACGAGATCGGCGTCGGCGACCAATGGCCGAAGCGGAGCGATCAGCGAGTCCGGCGCGGGCAGCGCCGCGACCGGCCGGTGAAGTCGCCGCGACACGACCTTCGTCCACGACGTGTCGAGGTTCGTGCCTAACGTCACGTCACCACCAGCACAGACGCGGATGGTCGCCGTGTCCCGGTAAGCATCGACGGCGCGCAACGAGTCGGCAACGAACGCGGCGCGAACGCGGGCAATCGAGTCGCGCCGGGCCGCGTCGCGATCCGGCGCCGGCCGTGGCGCTGGCGCCGGCGCCGGCGCTGGTGGAGAACCGCAGGCGGCCATCAGCGTCACTATTGCAGCGCCAACCAGAAACGCGGCCCGCCGCATCTGGTCGTTGCGGCGAACCAGCGCTAACCTGCGTTCCATGTCAGCTTTCCGTTCGGTCGCGTGGCGCGCGCGCGCCGCGATCATTCTCGCCACGGCTGCCGCGCTGCCTGGCTGCGCTCGTCGCGCCACGCCCGGCGATCGACCGCCGCTGCGCGTTCTCGTCTACAACATCCATGCGGGAACCGACGCCGCGCAGCTGCCTTCTCTCGACCGCATCGCGGCCGTGATCCGCGATGCCGGTGCGGACATCGTCCTGCTGCAGGAGGTGGACAGCGTCGTGCAGCGCACGGGACGCGTCGACGAGGTCGCGGTGCTCGACTCCCTCACCGGGTTGCACGGCGCGTTCGGGCGATCGCTCGATTTTCAGGGTGGCGGCTACGGCATCGCCGTGCTGTCGCGCTGGCCGATCGCCGGCGACAGCGTCGTGCGACTGCCCGTCTATCCGCCGCAGGAGCGAGCGGGCGGGTCGCACGAGCCGCGGTCCGCGCTGCACGTCGAGATCGAGTCGCCATTCGGGCGCCTCGACGTCGTCAACACACATCTCGACGCGTCGCGGGGGGACAGCGCGCGCCTGCAGGAAATCGCCGAAGTGCTCGCCTTTGCCGGGAAGCTCCGCGGCGAGGGTCGGCGCGTCCTGCTCGGCGGTGACCTCAACTCCACGCCCGAAAGCGAGACGCAGCACCGCGTCCGCGACGCCGGCTGGCAGGACGCCTGGGCCGTATGCGGCGGCGCGGGCGACGGCTTCAGCTATCCCGACGACGTTCCCCGGAAGCGGATCGACTATCTCTACCTTCGCAGCGGCGAGCGCTGCAGGGGCGCGCAGGTGATCGACACGCACGCCTCCGACCACCGGCCGCTGCTCCTGCTGCTCGAGCGTTAGGCGCGCACGCCTGCCGGCGCTGCTCAGCCGCATTGGTTCCACGAGCCGCGGCCGGCCTGCTGGCGCAGCCGCTGTCCTTCCGCGGTCTGGCCGAGGCGGAGCAGCGTGCAGCCGAGGTAGCCGCGCGCGAGCGCGTCGTCAGGCGCGCGGTCGAGCGCGCGGCGGTAGAAGCGCTCGGCGAGGTCGAAGCGGCCGGTGACGTACATCAGCGAGGCCATCTCGCGGAGGGCGACCGCGTTGCCGGGCTCGAGCTGGATCGCTGCCTGGAGCTCGCGCTTGGCGACGTCGTACTGGCGTTGCTCGCGGGCGATCCTTCCGAGGTAGATGCGCGGGATCGGGCGTCGCGGATAGTCGCTCGCCAGGAGCTGGAACGCGGCCTGTGCCGCGGCGACGTTGCCCCCGTCGTACAGCCTGACCGCGCGCCGCGTCGCACCGTTAGGCCCGAAGTAGGCGCGAGCGCCGAGCGCACCGCCAACGAGCAGGATGACGACGAGGGCGCCAAGCACCGCGCCGACGAGCCAGCCCTTCGAGCCTCGTGATCCGCGCGCCATCCGCATCAGGCCGCTCAGCCGCATGTCGCCGGCCGCCGCTGACGTGGTGAGCGTCGGCGCGGCCGAAGTCTGCACGCGCGGAAGCGTCGCGCCGTGCGCGAGGGCACGAAGCATCTCGTCGCCCTGGCGGCGCTCTTCCGGCGTCTCGGGAATCGCGTCGATCGCGTCGACCATGTCACGCGTCGTCGCATAGCGATCCTCGGGCTTCTTCGCCATCGCCCGCCTGACCACGGCGGCGAGCTCGCGCGGAATCCCCGCTCGCATCGCGTTCATGTCGGGGGGCGGAGTGAAGAAATGGTGCTGCATCACCCCGGGCAGCGACTCGGCGTCGAAGGGGACGCTGCCCGTCAGCATCTGGAACGCGACCGCGCCGAGCGAGTATTGGTCGCTCTGCGCGCCTAACGGCCGGCCGGCGCACTGCTCCGGGCTCATGTAGTGTGGGGTGCCGACGATCATCCCGCTCGCGGTGAGCGACGCGTCCTCCATCGCGCGGGCGATCCCGAAATCGGTGACGAGCACGCGACCGTCGCCATCGACGAGGATGTTGCCGCCCTTCACGTCGCGGTGGATGATCCCGCGCTCGTGCGCGGCGGCGAGTCCCGCCGCGGCGCCGCGCAGGATCGCGATCACCGCCGACACCGGAAGCGCGCCCTGGTCGCGGATGATGTCGTCCACCGCGCGCCCGTCGACGAGCTTCATCGCGATGTAGAGCAAACCATCGGCATCGCCGACGCGGTAGATCGGGATGACGTTCGGGTGGTCGAGTGACGCCGTCATCCGTGCCTCACGCTTGAAGCGCTCGGCGCTCTGCGGGGTGAGGGCGACTTGCGGCGGCATCACCTTGAGCGCGACCGGCCGCTGCAGCTCGCGCTCGACGGCGCGGAGGACGACGGCCATCCCGCCGCGGCCGAGCTCACGCTCGACGTCGTAGTCCGCGGCGAGGCGGGTCCGCGCCATCTCGAGGAGTCCATCGGCCTCGCGCTGCTGCTCATCCCGTCCGACGCGCGCCTCGGCCGACACGTCGGCGCCGCACTGCGCGCAGAACCTCGTGCCGTCGGGGACCACGGTGCCGCAGCGAAAGCAGTTCATGACCTGGTGCAGTGGAAGCGAGGACTTCCGCGTGTCTCAATCCGGACGCTCACGCGTGGCGGCAACCCTGATGGACGATCGCCAGCGGCCGGCGGTTCCGGTAGCCACACCGCCAACGGCCGAGCTATCCCATCAGCGATGACGATCATCACCGGCCGAAGGTGACACGAGTCACCACCGCGTATGTCCATGAATTTGCTCGACATGCATTGTCGCGCACGGCAGGGTTTCTGCATTCGGGGGGAGCAGCACCCGACTCGAGGACCGACCATTTAGTAGCATCTGATACTTAAAGAGACGCGACCATGACGTTCACCGATTCCAATGGCACCGAGTGGCTCGTGACGGAGATTTCCGATCCGTCGATGCGGAGCATTGCCAGCGACCGGCTCCGGATGCCGGAGTTCCAGGGCGGGTGGCTGCTCTTCCAGTCGCCGACGACGAAGAAGCGCCTTGCTCCCTACCCCGACGACTGGCGGTTGATGCCCGACACCGAGCTCGAGAAGCTGTGTGCCAAGGCGCGGACCGCACCGTCCGTGAGCAGCCCGTCACTGACCGGCGAGTTCCATCGGTTCCAGCCCGACCGCGACCGTTAGGCGCTGGGCCGCACCGCCGGGCTAGCCGCGGATCAGCCGCGAGAACCCGGCACTGTCGGCGTACGCCGCCGCCCGGGCGTTGATCCGCGCCCGCGCGCGCAGCGTGTCGAAGGCGACTGTCGTGTCGAGGAGACCGACGCTGTACGCGAGCTGGTCCGCATAGGCTGGAAGCAGCGTCTTGACGCTGAAGGGGACGCGCTTCGGCGAGATCTCGTTCACATGCCTGACGATGTTGGTGGTGCAGGTGCTCGTCAGCGTATTGTAGAACTCCGGCTCGGCGGCGAGCTTGTTCGCCCGCTCGAGCATCGAGACGAAGAGCTGGCGCGCCTTCTCCGGCGTCGCCGTCGTCCGGTAGAGATAGACGCTGTCGTGACGGAAGTTCGCGCGCAGCCCGATGAGGTCGCGCTCGTCACCGACGACATAGGTCAGCTCGTAGCCGCGCGCGAGCCCCCGCCAAGGCGAGAACGACTCGCCGACCTCCTTCCGGATCTCGACGGAGATCCCGACATACTGTCCATCGTCGAAGCCGAAGGTGACGAAGGTGTGCGCAGGCCCCTTGAAGCCGCTGAACGGCTCGACGACGAACCACACCGACTCGAGGCGGCGCAGGTCGTAATCCCGATCTTCGTAGTGCACGTCGTAGTCGTGCGTCGTCCGGTAGTGGACGTTCCGCACGTTGTGCACGAAGACGCTGTCCCCCGCGACCCGCGCGGTCGCGAGCTCGCGCTCATCTGGCGACCAGGTGCGATCGTTCGACGGATGGCGCGAGAGCACGACGGCGGAACATCCGACAGCGGTCGCGAGCGCGACCGCGCCGACCGTGAACGCTGCGCGGCGGAGGCTGTGGCGAAGAGGCGTCGTCATGATGGCAAGGACGACGCACTCCCCGCGCGCGTTTCCGTCACCGGGGCAGGAGTACCTGCGTCCAGGTCGCGGGGTTTGCGGGGTAATTCCGCGGGCCTAACGATGCCGTCCGTCGCGGTCCGGGCTTCGCGTCGCTGACGTCGATCGCCAGCCGGATCGACCTCCGCCCACGGACCGTTGCGACCGGAACATCAGCCAGCGGAATCGCCAGCTCGAGCCGCCAGCGCTTCGTGTCAGTCGTCCCCGCTGCGCGCGCGCCGGCTACGGTGCTGGCGAACTGCGCCGGCGCCGCCCCGCCGAAGTTGTCGAAGAGAAAGCCGGGGAAGACGTAGGCTTCACGCGCAACCAGAATCTCCTGGTAGAACGGCGTCAGCGCGAAGGAATGTCCAGCGACCGCCGCGGGCCGCGCGCCGGCCGCCGGAGTCGCGACGAGCACGAGATCGCGACCGCTCATCCGCGAAGCGTTCCCGCTCGGGTCCGCACCGATCACGAGCGTCACATGGTCGCCGGTGGTCGCCGAGTCTCCCGCGAACGCGACTGCGTTGGTGTCGCCGACGTCGAGCGCGATGTAGAGGGTATCCTTTGTCGCGGCGAAGGCGGCCCGGGCATCGAGCTTGTCGCGCGTGAACAGCTTGCGCCACGATGACCTCGGCCAGTCGCGAATGGCGCCATCCACGACCGGCGCCCGGCGCGCATGCCTCACCGTCAGGCGATCGAGCTCCGCGCGAAAGGTGAGCGTGTCGCCGTGCCGCCGGTACATCGTGTCGCGCTGCACCGTTGCCACCCGCGCCTCGACCGAATCGACGAAGGGCGCGAGCTCGCGCGCGAGCGGCGCCCAGCTCGCGGAGTCGCTCGTCGCAAGCGTGTCCATCGCCGCCAGTCCGGCGCGCATGTCGCGCACCGCGGCGAACACGCTCGCCAGATCGAGCGTGCGCGAAGGGACGTACATCGCCTCGATCGGCGTCTGCGTTTCCCAGTCGTCACCGTACGCCGCGAGGAATGGACGCATCACGTCGGCATGTGCGCCGTAGAGCGCAGTCATCGCGTGCGCGATCGAGCTGTCGGGATTGTAGTGCTGCGGATCCTTCAGGTAGTCGGCCACCGTCCAGAGTGGAAGCATCGACGCGTGGGCTTCGTTCATCGGATTGGACACGAACCCAGCGACCGCGCTCGCGAGATCGGGCGCGCGGCCACGCAAGGGCCCGAGGAAGAGCCGCCAGCGCGCGAAGTCATTCACCGGATAATTGTCCCACACGAGAGGCGGCCGCTGGATCATCTCGCTCCACGCACGCGCCTCGGGAACGGTGATGTCGGGTGCGACTACGTCGATTCCCGTCCACGCGAGCGGAATCCCTCGCGGCACGAGGCGGCCGAGCTCACGCAGGTAATCCTTGCTGCCGAACGAGTTCGTGTACGTCGTCTGCACGACGGCGAGGGCGAGGCCGCGCGCGTCGAGATCGCGCTTCAGCATCGTTATGACATGGGCGTGCGCCTCGGCGAGCGAGGCGAACCGCGCGCGGTCGGCGTCGTGCGTCAGCGTCTCGGGGACGTCGTCGACGAAGAGCGCGACGTGTTTGACCCCGACCGCGGCGACCGCGTCGAGCTTGGCGAGCAGGGCGCGGTAGTCGCCGCTGTCCGAGTACGTCATGCTCAGCCCGGGACTGATTCCGAACCAGAGGTCGACGCCATTCGCGCGCCCGAGGGCGACGAGCTCACCGATGCGGGCGATCTGGTCGGCCGGATATGGATCGCGCCACCGCTCGCGATGAAACGGGTCGTCCTTCGGCCCGTAGAAGTACACGTTCATCCCGACGCGTCCCATGAACCGGATGATGTCCTTCCGGTCATCGTACGACCACGGCGGTCCGTAGAACCCCTCGATCACTCCCCGGCTGCTGAACCCCTCCCCGAGGGGGGAGACGGTATCGTTAGGCACCGGCACGGCGACCGCAGGCGCGGCCGGGGCCGCTGGAGCGGGAACGGGGACCGGGGCAGGCGCTGCGCCGGAGCAGGCGGAGAGGGCGGTAAGGAGCGCCGCGGCGGAAAGCGCAGCCAGGCGGGACTCACAACGGTTGGGGCGTCGCATGTGTCATAACTCAATGGGGCAGCGCTTTCCCTGTCAAACGCGTTCCTCACTCACCCGCGCTGGCGGTCTCCTCGACGCCGCCATAACGTAGGCTCATGACGCACTTGGATCTCGGCGGCCTCCCCGACGACCTGCTCCGAGCGCTGGCCGGACACTACGAGATCGAGCGCGTCCTCGGTGCGGGTGGGATGGGGACCGTCTATCTCGCCCGCGATACGACGCTCGACCGGCTCGTCGCGATCAAGGTCGTGTCACCCGAGCTGACGACGTCGAGCGTCATTCGCGATCGGTTCCTCCAGGAAGCGCGGACCGTCGCCCGGCTGCGGCATCCGAACATCGTCGACGTCCACAGCACGGGCGAGGCGGGCGGACTCCTCTACTTCGTCATGGAGTATGTCCCCGGTGAGAGCCTCCGCGACCGGATCGACCGGGAGCAGCACGTCGACGGGCCCGAGGCGCTGACGATTCTTCGCGATCTCGCCCGCGCGCTGGCCTACGCGCACGAGCGCGGGATCGTGCATCGCGACGTGAAGCCGGACAACATCCTGCTCGACCGTGAATCGGGATGCTCGATGCTCACCGACTTCGGCGTCGCGCGCGCGCTCAGCACCGGCGACCAGCGCCTGACGCGGACGGGATTCGTGCTCGGTTCGCCGCGCTACATGAGCCCCGAACAGGCAGCCGGCGATCGCGAGCTCGATGGCAGGAGCGACGTCTATTCGCTCGCGCTCGTCGGCTACGAGATGTTCGCCGGTGCGCCGGCGGTGGGGGGCACGGGGGCGCAGGCGATCATCACCCAGCAGCTGACGCAGACACCGCCGCCGCTCGAGACGCGAACGGACAAGGTCCCGGCGGGTGTCTCCGACCTCATCGGTCGCGCGCTGGCGAAAGACCCCGCCGAGCGCCCCACCGCCGCCGAGATGGCGATGATACTCGACGACGTGATCGCCGGCGAGCGCGTCGCCACTCCATCGTTCGGCGCGCGGCGCGGGCAGCGGAGCCGTGGGCGCCGGCGGAGGCTGGCCGCGGCCGGCGCCGCGATCGCCGCCGTCGCGTTAGGCGGGGCGCTCGTCGCGCGCGAACGGCATGCCGCACCGGACGGGATCGATCCGCGCCGCTCGTACCTCGTCACGCCGTTCAGCAACGTCCGCAACGACCCGCAAGTCGACTGGCTCCGCGAGGGAAGCGTCAACATGCTGACGCTCGATTTCGCCCAGTGGAAGGATCTCGAGGTCGTCGACTACGAGCACACGCTCGACCTCCTCCGCGACGGCGAGATCCCCGAGGGAGCGCGCGTCGGGTTGGAAGACGCGCGGAAGCTCGCGCGGCGGGCAGGCGTGTGGAGCGTCGTGATGGGCCAGATCGACGCCACGCGTGATTCGCTGATCGTCACCGCGACGGTCTACGACGTCGCGAGCGGAAAGCGGGTCGAGGATGCGCACGCGAGCGCCGCGCCCGGCACCGATCCGCGGCCGCTCTACGACGCACTCGCGCGCGACCTCCTGAACATCGTCGGTGCGCCGACCGCGTCGCTCAACCTCAGCGCGTCGACGACGCGCTCGGTCGAGGCGTACCGCGCGTATCTCGAGGGAGTGCGCGCCCTGAACGCCTGGCGGCTCGCCGACGCCGACTCGCTGCTCGCCCGCGCATCCTCGATCGACACGACCTTCGCGCTCGCGTATTACAAGCGGGCGTTGACGTTAGGCTGGCGCGCGAGCAGCGACACCGCGCAGTTCGCCGCGATCCGCCACGGCATCGAGAACGCCGATCGCCTGCCCGCTCGCGAGCGCGCGCTGCTCTTCGCCTACGCTGATCTCGTCCGCAGCCTCCACCCGGGGGCCGACACCAGCGCCGGCCACCTCGATACGCTCTTCCAATCGGCGCAGCGGAAGTACGAGAGCATCGTCGCCCGCACCCCGAGCGACGCGGAAGCGTGGTACGGCCTCGGCGACTCGTACTATCATCACCGCTCGAACGACCCGCGCGTGACGGTGCGGAACTGGACGCGCGCATGGCGCGCGTTCAATCGCACCCTCGCGCTCGACTCGTCGTTCCATCTTGCATACTCGCACAAGCTCGACATCGAGCGCGAGGGCTCGCGGCTCGGCTCCGGCATCCTGATCGACGGCGATTCGCTCGTGCTCCTCGACAGCGCCGCGATGCTGACGGTGAGCAGCGCGCGGATGAACCAGCTCCGTTCGGCGGCCAAGTCGCTGGCGATCCGCGATGCGCATGGCTGGGTCGCTGCCGACGCGTCGCCACAGGCCTATCAGGCGCTCGTCAACGCGTTCATCGACGCCGGCTTCGTCGATTCGGCCGCGTTCGCGGTGGACGAGGCGCAGCGGCGCGTCGTCTCACG
>JAICUE010000480.1 GCA_025936015.1 Gemmatimonadaceae bacterium | reverse complement strand
TTCCGCGATTCGACGCTCAGGAAATACGAGGGGATGCGCCTCGACGACATCGCCGCGCAAATGGGCGGCGGTCGTGACTGGATGGACGCGCTGATCGATCTCACCATCGCCGAGAACGGGAACCTCGGCGGGATATTCTTTCTCGCAAGCGACGAGAACTTGCGCATGCAGTTGAAGCAGCCGTGGATCGTGATCGGCACCGACGCCGACGGCTGGTCACCCGACAGCACCAACGGCGCGATCGTCCATCCCCGCACCTACGGCACCTACCCGCGCCTCCTCGGCCAGCTGTCGCGCGACGAGGGGCTGATGCCGCTCGAGGAAGTGATCCGCAAGTCGACGTCGGCGGTCGCCGCACGGTTAGGCATCCAGGACCGCGGACTGCTGCGAGAAGGAATGAAAGCGGACATCGTGATCTTCGACCCGGCGACGGTCGCGGATCGCGCGACGTACACCAATCCGCACGTGATCGCGGCGGGAGTGCGCGAGGTGATCGTTAACGGAGTGTCTGTCGTTCATTCAGGGGCCGTTACTGGCGCCAAACCGGGGCGCGCTGTACGACGAGGGACGGGGGACGCGGGAGTAGTTCCGGGTTCTACGCGCTAGGTCTTCCTTGCTTGGTCGTGCTCGGAGCACTACCGAAAGCAAACGCACCAGCGCGCAAATCCCGGAACTGCTCCCCGTCCAAGGTCGCCTCGTTGCTCTCCCTCTGTCCCGAGCGTCGTATCTGACCCTCCCGACGCCCTGAGAAATGCCAATCGATCCGCGACGAGTCGCTCGACTCGAGGATGCCGTCAAGGCGCTGCACCAGCAGGTGAACGTCCTCGTCGCCGAGGTGCGGCTGCTCGCCGTGCAGGCGAACAGCGAGGCGGTCGGCGAGCAGGCGCCCGCTGTCGTCGCGCCCGAGCAGCCGCTGCCGCCCGCGCGCCCCGCGCCGGCGATACCGGTCGCGCCGTTAGGCAGCGTCGCCGATCGCGAGCGTCCTTTGCCGCCGCGGCCGCCGGCAGCACCGGCTCCGCTCCCGCCGGCCCCGCCGCTCCCTCCGATCGCGAACGTGGGACGCCGCGGCGACGATGCGGAGCTGCTGGCGCGGGCCGTTCCTCCCCGTGTGCCGCCAGTCGTGCCGCCCGCGCCGCCGCGCCGGGCCAGTGGCGGGTCGATCCCGATCGGGACGCCGGGCGGGATGAGCCTCGAGACGCTGATCGGCCGTTATGGGATGATCGGGATGGCGGTGCTCCTGCTGCTGATGGGGATCGGCACCTTCATCAGTTGGGCGATCGCGAACAACGTCATCACTCCGGTCGGCCGAGTCGGGCTCGGCGCGTTAGGCGCGCTCGCCTTCGCCGGCGGCGGCTTCGCCCTGCGCGGGCGCGGCGAGAAGAAGTTCGGCAACGTGCTGCTCGCGCTGGCGCTGGCGATCACGCACACCGTCACATGGGGCGCGGGACCGAAGCTGCACATCATCGACGAGCATCTCGCGCTCGGCGTCGCCGCGCTCGCATCGGTCGCGCTGGCGGCGCTCGCCCTCGTCGACGAGGACGAGACCTTGTTCGTCGTCGGGATCGGCGGCGCGCTGCTCGCGCCATTCGTGACCGGGAGCGGACGTACCAGCGGTCCGCTGACGCTGGTGTACGGCTGGATCGTGATCACCGCGGGGCTGTTCGCGATGCGTGGACGGTCGTGGCGCGTCGCGACGCGGATGATGACGTTCGCCGGCGTGATCTACGCCGGGGTCGGGCTGGTCGGCGCGACGTTCGCGAATACGAGCGACCGGATGTCGCCGCCCTTCTTCGCCCTCGCCTGCACCTGGTCGGCGGCACTGCTCGCCGCGGCCGAGTATCGCGCGACGCTCGTTCGCTCGTACATGACGACGATGGCGGTCGCGATGTTCACGGGGGCCGTCGCCCTCGTCGCGACCGGCCATCACCCGATCGACGTCGCCCCGCTCGCGCTTGCGGGCACAGTGTCGCTCTACCTCATCCAGCGTCCGCTCAGCATGCAGCCGGAACAATGGCTGCTCGATGCGGTCGTTCTTCCGCTCGCGCTACTCGCCGCCGCATTGACCGCCAACGGCGGGATCGACGCGCCTAACGGTCTGGCGATCACGGTGATCTGGGGGGTCGCCGCGGCCGGCGCCGCACTGATGAACGAGCAGGAGCGCCGCGGACCGCACTATCTCGTCTTCGGCCTGACGACGCTGCTCTCCGTCGCCTACCTGCTGCGCGACGACAAGCTGCTCCTCGGGCTCGGCCTCGTCGCCCACGCGCTCGCGTTCGTCTTCCTGCTGCGGAAGGAGCGCACCCGCCTCGTGTCGATCCCGATCCTGATCGGGCTCCTGATCGCGTTGACGCAGGCGGGGGACCTCATCGGCGCGCGTCCGTCGTACATCAGCAACCCGTTCGT
>JAICUE010000140.1 GCA_025936015.1 Gemmatimonadaceae bacterium | reverse complement strand
CTTCACCCGGTACCTCACCCCGCGCGAGCGGAAGATCCTCTATCTCTACTACGGCCTCGAGGAAGGATCCGAGGCGATGACGCTCGAGCGGATCGGCGCGCTGATGGGCGTCACCCGCGAGCGCATCCGGCAGATCCGCGAGCGCGCGTTCGAGAAGCTGCGCGAGTCGCCCGACGGGCGCGCCCTCGCCGGCTTCTGGACCGCCGCCTGACACGACCAGTCGCACGTTAGGCATCGACCCTGCAGGTCGACGCGGGGCCCGGTTCGCCGGGCCCCGCGTTCGTTTTGTCGCGTCCGCAACCCCTCCCTTCGTAACGCTGCCACCGGCCGAATCGTCATGCGTCGAGGCGACGTCGCCTCGAGATCCACGGAACAGCATGCCAGACCCCACGAAAACGCCCGCACCCGACTCGTCGGCCAATCCCTCGCTCGAGGAGATGCGGCTCGCCGCCGAGCGCTACCGATTGTTGTTCGACGACAATCCGGTGCCGATGTGGGTGTACGACACGACGACGCTCGGCATTCTCGCCGTGAATGACGCGGCGATCGGGACGTACGGATATTCCCGCCAGGAATTCCTCACGATGTCGATCAGCGACGTTCGTCCCGAGCAGGACCGCGAGCCGCTCGCCGAACGGGTCCGACATCTCCCACGCGGTTACAACAAGACGGGGAAATGGCGCCATCGCAAGCGCGACGGCACCGTCTTTCCCGTCGAGATCACGAGCCACTCGATCGTCTTCGACGGTCGCGAAGCGCGGCTCGTCCTGATGACTGACATCACCGAACGGCAGCACGCCGAGGAAGCGCTTCGCAAGTCGGAGAAGCTCGCCGCCATCGGCCAGCTCATCTCCGGCGTCGCGCATGAGCTGAACAATCCGCTCTCGTCGATCCTCATTCTCGTCGAGACGCTTCTCCAGGACCCCCGCCCGCTCGAGGATACGGAAGCGCTGACGACGATTCGCGATCAGGCGCGGCGATCCCGCACGATCGTCCGCGACCTCCTCTCCTCCGCTCGCGGCGGTCCGATGCGCCGCCAGTTGACGAATGTCACCGACCTCCTCAACCGCACCGCGCGTGGCCTCGCCCCGCAGGTCGATGACCTCGGTGCCACGCTCGACATCTCGATCGACGGTGCGCTCCCCGAGGTCGAGATGGACCCGACCGCGATCGCACAGGTCATCACCAACCTCGTCGTCAACGGTGCGCAGGCCGCGAAGGCGGGTGGACGCGTGCGTCTTCGCGCGGCGGCGAAGGCAGATCGTCTCGAGCTGGTGGTCGAGGACAATGGTCCGGGCATCTCCACTGCCGATTTCAGCCGGCTCTTCGAGCCATTCTTCACGACGAAGCCGCCCGGCGCCGGCACTGGCCTCGGGCTCGCCGTCTCGCGCGGCATCGTCGAGGTGCACAACGGAACGCTGCGCGCCGAGAACGTGGCCGGAGCCGGCGCCCGCTTCACCGTGTCGCTTCCGCTCCCCCCGGCGGAGCCTCAAGCCGCCGCGGCCACGCCGACCCGCGCCGACACCGCTCGCGACGGCGCCCCACGAGTGCTGATCATCGACGACGAGCCAAGCATCCGGATGGCGCTGCGGCGCTTCTTCGTGAAGCGCGAATGGCTCGTCGACGAAGCGGGCGACGGCGCAGCCGCGCTTCGTGCACTGCTCGCGCCCGACGCCCCCGACTACACGCTCGTCGTGTCCGATCTCAAGATGCCGGGGATCTCCGGGATCACGCTGCACGACCGCCTCCTCGCCGAGCGCCCGGCGATCGTGAGCCGAATGATCTTCTCGACAGGCGACATCGTCTCCGCCGACGCCCGCGAGTTCATCGACCGCGTTCAGGCCCCCGTGCTGCAGAAGCCATTCGAGCTGGCGACGCTCGATGCAACAATCTCCCGCTACGCCCGACGGCCATGAGGCAAACCGATCCTGCCCTGAGGTGATGAGGCAGGCTGCCCGGCTGCTCGGCATGCTGGCAGGGGCATGAGGGTCACGAGGCGCTCGAAGGACACCAGGCAGGCACGAGTCAGCAGCCAGCCGCAATCCGAATGCGGGCACGAAGCTTCCGTTAGCCGAAGCTCGTGCCCGATAACATTGCTCGTCCCATTCCCGTTCTCGTCAACCCGGGCGGTGGCAGCGCCGAGAAGGTGCTCGCCGTCCTCCGCGCCGATTCGCGATTCGTCGTCCATGAGACGAAGCCGCCGGAGCTCGGCCCGCGCATCGAGCAGCTGCGGCGCGAGGGTGCGACTCGCATCGGGGTCAGCGGCGGTGATGGGACCATCACCGCCGCTGCGTCGCTGCTGGCGGGGAGCGAGATCGAGCTCGCGGTGATTCCCGGGGGTACGCTCAATCACCTCGCGCGCGACAACGGGATTCCCGTCGATCCGAAAGAAGCGGCCGAGCTCGCGGCGACGGGCGAGTCCCGCCCGATCGACGCCGCCACCGTGAACGACAATCTCTTCCTCAACACGAGCTCAGTCGGCGCCTATGTCTCCTTCGTCAGGACGCGCGAGGCGCTGGAGAAGCGGATGTGGTACTGGCCGGCGACCATCGCCGCCGGACTGCAGATGCTCTTCCGCATGCCGAGCTTCGAGGTGCAGATCGATTCGCCCGACGAAAAGGCGGTGAAGACGTACCGCGCCTGCCTCGTCTTCATCAGCGTCGGCGAACGCGATTTCGAGAAGGGGGTCTTCGGCGAGCGCACGTCCGACGGCCAGCGCGCGCTGCACGTCATCGTCGTGCCTAACGCTGGGCCGATGCGGCTGCTCGCGATGGTGTTCGCCGCTGTCTTCCGCGGGATGCGCGCGAATCTGCATGAGGTCGACAGCTTTCTCGTCGATCGCTGCCGGATCGAGATGCGCCGCCCGAAGGGGAACGTTTCCCTCGACGGCGAGATCGAACGGCTGACCGCCCCGCTCGAGTACCGCTTTCACCGCGACCGGCTCCGCCTCGTCAGCCCGTCGCCTATCTTGAAGGGGTGAGCGCCTCCGCAACCCTGACCTCCGCCGCTGACACGGACGCCGTCGCGCCGGGCGTCGTCGCCGCTGCCGACGTCCGGTCACTGGCCAACCGGCTCGCCGCCATCGTCGGCGAACGACGCGTGCTCGCGCGGCCGAGCGAGTTGCTGACCTACACCGCCGACGGGCTGCCCGGCTATCGCAAGCAGCCCGCGCTCGCCGTCTTCCCGGGCTCGCGCGACGAAGTCGTTGCCGTCGTCCGCGCGCTCGCCGCGACGCAGACACCGTTCGTCGCTCGCGGCGCGGGGACCGGCCTCTCCGGCGGCGCGCTCGCCGATCACATCGTGCTCGTCGGGCTCCAGCGCCTGACGCAGATCCTCGACGTCGACCTCGACAATGCGCGCGCGGTCGTCGAACCGGGTACGGTCAACTCGGTCATCAGCCGCGCCGTCGCCGGTCACGGGCTCTATTTCGCCCCCGATCCATCGAGCCAGGCCGCGTGCACGATCGGCGGCAACGTCGCCGAGAACGCCGGCGGTCCGCACTGCCTCAAGTACGGCGTCACCCTGAACCACATCCTCGCCCTCACCGTCGTCCTGCCCAACGGCGAGATCGTCGCGTTAGGCAATCCGGCCGGCGAGAGCGATGGCTACGATCTCCTCGGCGCCTTCATCGGCTCCGAGGGATGCTTCGGCGTCGTTCTCGATGCGACCGTCAGGCTCTCCCCCGACCCGCAGGCGGTGCGCACGCTGCTCGCCGACTTCACCGACGTCGACGACGCAGCGCGCGCCGTGTCGGGGATCATCGCGACCGGCATCGTCCCCGCCGCGCTCGAGATGATGGACAATCCGACCATTCGCGCGGTCGAGGCGAGCGTGTACGCCGCCGGCTATCCCGCCGATGCCGCCGCGGTGCTGCTTATCGATGTCGATGGGCTCGCCGCCGGACTCGATGCCGACGTCGAGCGCATTGTCGCCATCTGCCGCGACGCCCGTGCGCGCGGCGTGCGTGTCGCCGCCGACGCCGCCGAACGCGCGCGACTCTGGCAGGGCCGGAAGAAGGCATTCGGCGCGATGGGACGCGTCGCACCGCACCTCGTCGTCCAGGATGCAGTCGTCCCGCGGACGAAGCTTCCCGAGACATTGCGCCGGATCCGCGAGATCGGCGAACGGCACGCGGTCACCGTCTGCAACGTCTTCCACGCCGGCGACGGGAACCTGCACCCGAACATTGCCTACGACGCGTCGAACGCCGCCGAAGCCGCGCGCGTCGAGCGGGCGATGGGGGAGATCATGCGCGCCTGCATCGATGCCGGTGGCACGATCACCGGTGAGCACGGCGTCGGTCTCGACAAGATCGACTACATGCCGCTCATCTTCTCCCCCGACTCGCTGGCGACGATGTGCCGCCTGCGCGACGTGTTCGATCCCGATCGTCGTTCGAATCCGGGAAAGGTCGTGCCGGTGCACTCCTGCCGCGAGTGGGGTCCGCGCGCGGCCGTCCCCGGCGCCGCGGCCCGCGACGCCCTCGCGGCAACCTTCACCGCCGACGACGTCATCCCGCCCACCGGCGACGCGCCGTTAGGCACCAGCGCCGGCGCGATCGCCGACGGAGCGGTCCGTTCCACCCCGAAGCTGCCCGCCCTTCGCGAGGAGACCGCGCGCATCCGCGATGAGATACGCGCCGCCCGTGCGGGCGGAACGCCTCTCCGGATCACCGGAGCCGGGAGCTGGCTCGACGCCGGCCGCCCGACCGAGACCGCCGCCGCCCTCTCGGTCCGCGACGACGCTATCGTCGAGTACAACCCTGGCGACCTGACGATGACCGCGCGGGCCGGCGCGTCCCTCGCCGCCCTCGACGCCGCCGCGCGGGCCAACGGCCAGTGCATCGCGCTCGACCCGTTCGGCAGCACCGCCGGAACGTTAGGCGCGACGCTGGCGACCGCATCGGCCGGCCCGCTCGCCCACGCCTTCGGCACGCCGCGCGACAACGTGCTCGGCGTCGAGCTGGTCACCGGCGAGGGGCTCGTCGCCCGCGGCGGGGGACGAGTCGTCAAGAACGTCGCCGGCTTCGACCTCACCCGGTTGGCGATCGGCGCATGGGGGACGCTCGCGGTCATGACGGAGGCGACGCTGCGGCTGCGCGCCCTTCCCGAGCGGGACGTCACCCTCGCCCTGGCGCTGCCATCCGCACCGCGCGCGGTCGCTGCGACACTCGAGCAGCTCCGCGCCCTCCCGCTCGCCGCCTGGTCGCTCGAGGTGATCAACGGCGCCGCTGCCGCGTCGCTCGGGCTCGGTCAGGCGCCGGTGGTCCTCGTCCGCCTCGCCGGCAATGAGCCGCTCGTCGCCGCGCAGCAGGCGACCCTCGCCCCGTTAGGCAACCTGGTCGAGATCGATGGCTCGGCCTGGACGCGCCTCCGAGCGATCGAACCGCCGGCCGCCGCGGTCACCCGCGTCTCCACCCTGCCCTCGGCGATGCCGGCACTCCTCGGCGACGCCCTCGCGCCGGGCGCGATGCCCGACGGGACGCTCATCCACTCGACGATCTCGCGCGGAGTGATCCGGTGCATCGTCCCCCACCAAGCGTTAGGCGAGCTGCGCCACGCCGTCGGGCGCGCCCGGCGCCATCCGTCGGCTCCGCTCACCTGGATCTGGGAGCGCCTCTCTGCCGAGCGGTGGCGCGAGCTCGCACCGTCGCCAGTCGAGACCAAGCTCGCGCGGCGCACGCGCGACGCCTTCGATCCCGGACGCATCCTCAATCGCGGCATACTCGGCGAGGCAACGGCATGAGCGCCGCGCATCCGGCGCGGGAAGCGGGTCCGGTGGCTGACGGCCCGCTCAGCCCGCACCACGCCGCCACCGCGGCCTGCGCCATCCCGGGAACGCCGCTCGACTTCGCCAAGGCGGGAATCGACGCCTGCGTCCACTGCGGTTTCTGTCTCCAGGCCTGCCCCACATACCTGGCGCTCGCCGACGAGAACGACAGCCCGCGTGGACGCGTGCTGCTGATGCGCGCCCTCGTCGAAGGCTCGCTCGCCCTCGACGACCCGACGGTCCGCACGCACATCGACCAGTGCCTCGGCTGTCGCGGCTGCGAGACCGCCTGTCCGTCGGGGGTGCCTTACGGTCACCTCCTCGAGGCGACGCGCGCGACGATCTCCGGCCGGCATCCGTTCGTTGCCCGCACCGTCCTCACCGTCTTCCGCCATGAGTGGATGCTCCGTCCCATGCTCGCCGGCGGCCGCATCCTTCGCGCAACGGGACTGTCGAAGCTGCTCGCCCGCCTCCCGGGACCGTTAGGCTTCGCGATGGCGATGCTCGAGTCGACGCGGCCGGCGCTCCCCCGCGCGCGCTACCTGCCCACCAGCACCGGCGCCCGCGGGAAAGCCGCGGTCCTCCTCGGCTGCGTGATGGAGGGATTGTTCGGCGAGACGAATCGCGCCACCGAGCGCGTGCTCGCGGTGAACGGCTGGACCGTCGCCGCTGCGCCAGGCCAGCAGTGCTGCGGCGCGCTGCATGCGCACGCCGGCAACCTCGAGGCTGCACGCGATCTCGCCCGCGCGAACATCCGCGCGTTCGAGAAGAGCGGTGCTGAAACGATCGCGGTGAACGCGGCCGGCTGCGGCGCGATGATGAAGGAGTATGCCGGACTGCTCGCCGCCGATCCGGAGTACGCCGAGCGCGCGGCGCGAATCAGTGCACGCGTCCGCGACATCAGCGAGCTGCTCGCGGTCGCTGGTCCCGTGCGCGGCGGCGAGCTGCCGGTCACCGTCACCTACGACGCGCCGTGCCACCTCCAGCACGCGCAGCGCATCACCGCGCAGCCGCTGGCGGTGCTCGGCGCGAT
>JAICUE010000168.1 GCA_025936015.1 Gemmatimonadaceae bacterium | reverse complement strand
TGAAGCTTTCGAACTCGAGTCGCAATGGTTCGCCCTCCGGCGCCTCGAGCGGCACCCGCTCGACGAACGCCTCGAGCGCCAGCGGACCGCCTTTCGCCAGTGACGCGAGATCGACGTCGCGGCGGAGGCTATAGAACTCACCATTCCCCGCGGCGAGATCAAGCGAGAGATATCCGCTCTGCTGGAAGATGCGAACCTTGCGCATCCGTTCACGCGACACGCGGCTGGCCGTGATGTTGGCCACCGCGCCGGTCACGAAGCCCAACCGCGCATTGGCGATGTCGACCGACGGCGTGAGGACGCCGACGCCGACCGCCGACACCGACATCACCTGCTCGCCGACGAGCGTGAGAATGAGGTCGATGTCATGGATCATGAGGTCGAGCACGACCGCGACGTCCGAGCCGCGCGGATTGAATGGCGCGAGCCGGTCGCTCTCGATGAACTTCGGCGTATCGACATAGGGGAGCGCCGCGCGGATGGCGCGATTGAACCGCTCGACATGGCCGATCTGCACCATCACGCCCTTCGCCGCCGCCAGCTCGAGGAGCTCGTCCGCCTGGTCGATCGTCGCGGTGAACGGCTTCTCGACGAGCACGTGCACGCCGCGCTCGAGTGCCTGCTTCGTCACGTCATAGTGCGCCGGAGTCGGGACGACGATCGTGACAGCATCCACTTCGGCGAGCAACCCGTCGATGGAATCGAAGGCGCGTGCCTTCAGCGTATTCGCGATCTCCGCCGCACGTTCCGGCCGCGCCTCGTAGAAGCCGACCAGCTCCGTTTCGGGCAGTTCGCCCATGATCCGCACGTGGTGCTGTCCCAGCCCGCCCGCGCCGATGACGCCGACCCGCGTCTTGCCGTTAGGCATCAGATCACGACTCCGCGCTGGCTCTCGTCGACGAAGCGAATCAGCGCGTCGACCTCGGGCGAAGGCGTCAGTTCGCTCCGCGCGCGCTCCAGCGCCTGCGAGACGTTGAGCTCCGACCGGAAGAACAGGCGGTAGGCCCGCTTCAGCTCCCGCATCACCTCTTCGGAAAATCCATTCCGCTGCAGGCCGACGCTGTTCAATCCGTACAGCTTGATCGGGTTGCCCACCGCCTTGATGAACGGCGGAATGTCCTTCGACACCCGCGACATCCCGCCGACGAAGGAATAGCGGCCGATCCGCGCGAATTGATGCACCGCGACCAGCCCGGAGATTGTGACCTTGTCCTCGATCGTCACGTGGCCGGCGAGCTGCACCCCGTTCGACAGGATCACCCCGTCGCCGACGTGGCAATCGTGCGCGAGGTGGACGTACGACATGATCAGGCAGTTCTTGCCGACCGTCGTCTTGAACGACTGGGCCGTGCCGCGGTTGATCGTCGCGTACTCGCGAATCGTCGTGTTCTCGCCGATCTCGACGACCGTCCGCTCGCCCTTGAACTTGAGGTCCTGCGGTTCGCCGCCGAGGATGCTCCCGCTGCCGATCTTGACGTTAGGCGCGAGCGTCACGAAGTGCTCAAGGGTCGCCCGCGGACCGATCACGCATCCGTCGCCGATCACGCACTGCTCGCCGACGATCGCGAACGGGCCGATCGTCACGTCGCTCCCGATCGTCGCGTCGCGCGCGACGACCGCTGTCGGGTGAATCGTGCTCATTTGTCGCGCACCATTGCCGCCATGTCCGCCTCGCAGACGATCTCTCCGTCGACTTTCGCGACCCCGTGCATCTTACAAACCATTCCGCGCATCTGGAGCATGTCGAGCTCGAAGCGAAGCTGGTCGCCCGGCTTCACCGGTCTGCGGAACTTCACGTTGTCGAGCGACATGAAGTACACGACCTTGCTTTCGTAGCCCTCGATCTGGCCCATCAGCAGGATCCCGCCCACCTGGGCCATGGCCTCGATGATCAGCACACCCGGCATGATCGGGTGCCCGGGGAAATGCCCCTGGAAGAACGGCTCGTTGATCGTGACGTTCTTCAGGCCGACGATCCGCTTCTTCTCCTCGATCTCGAGGATCCGGTCCACCAGCAGGAACGGATAGCGGTGCGGCAGCGCTCTCATGATCTCATCGATGCCTAACACGACGCGTTGCTCCGGTTGACGACGCGCGCGAGCTCGCGCACGAAGAGTACGGTTCCACGATGGCTGGGTCGCACCGCGTGAACGCGGGCATTCAGCCGCCCGCCGATCAGCGCGAGGTCGCCCACGCAGTCCATCGCCTTGTGACGAACGAATTCATCGGGCCAGCGAAGCGTCGTCTCGATCACGCCATGCTCGTCGAGCACGATCGCGTTCGATGTGGACGCACCGCGTATCAGCCCCTTCGCCCGCAACCCCTCTACCTCACGCACGAACCCGAACGTCCTGGCGCCGGCCAGTTCACGCTCGAAGCTGTCGCTCGTCACGCGATACTCGCCTCGCTGGTGCCCGATCAGCGGGTGCGGAAATGCAATCTCGACATCGAGCGTCAGCCCCTCGCCGGGCGCCGCGCTGTAACGTGATTCCCCGTCCGACAGCTCGATGCGTTCCTCGATCGTGAATACTTCGCCGTCGCCATCCTGCTCGGAGAAGCCAGCCTCCCCAAGCGCCGTGAAAAAGGGACCGGCGCTCCCGTCCATGATTGGCGGCTCCGGTGCATCCATGGCGATCACGATGTCATCCACGCCACGCGCGGCAACCGCCGCGAGCACGTGTTCGACCGTATGAATCGCGCCGTGCCCTTCGCCGAGCTGCGTGCGCCGCTCGGCCAGCACTGCGTGCTCGACGAGCGCCGGAATTTCGGCGCCCTCGCGATCGTCGCGCCGGAAGCGAATGCCAGTCCCCGGCGCTGCCGGTTCGAACACGAGCTTGACCGGCACTCCCATGTGCAGGCCGACTCCGGACACCGAGCACGTGCGCTTGATCGTGCGCCGGCTCACGACTCCCCCCGCGGGCCGGCGATCAACTTCTCGATGGACCGGATCATCGATGCGAGCTTGAACAGCGCCGCCTGCGCCCGCAGTGCCTCGCGGTGCGGACGAGCCGGATATCCGGACCACGTCTCACCCGCAGGAACGCTGCCGAAGACCCCCGCCTGCCCGCCGATCCGCACGCGGTCGCCGATCTCGATATGCCCGCCGATGCCGGCCTGACCCGCCATGATCACCCCGTCCCCGATATGTGTCGAACCGGCGACCCCGACCTGGGCCATGATCAGGCACAACTTCCCGACTCGCACATTGTGCCCGAGATGAACGAGGTTGTCGATCTTCGTCCCCGCCCCGATCACGGTGTCGTCGATGCTGCCACGGTCGATCGTCGTGTTCGCGCCGATCTCGACGTCGTTCTCGATCACGCATCGGCCGACGTGCGGGATCTTCTCGTGTGCGCCGTTCCGGAAGACATAACCAAAGCCGTCCGACCCGATCCGCGCCCCACTGTGAATCTGCACCCGGTCGCCGAGCCGCGCACCGTGGTAGAGCACGACGCCGGGATGCAGCCGGCAATCGCGCCCGATGACCACGTCTCGCGCGACGACGACATGGGATTCGAGCCAGCTTCCCTCGCCGATCACCGCTCCATCACCAATCACGGCGTAGGGGCCGATCGTCACTCCCTCGGCGAAACGAACGTCTCGTCCGATGATCGCGGTCGGATGGATGCCGGCGACGCGCGCGGGTGGTGTGTAGAGCCGCGGCAGCAGCGCCAGGAGCGCCTCGTGCGGCTTTTCGACGATTACCCGCGCCCTCGCCCCTCCCGGAGCATTCTCGAGCTCGGGCGCGACGAGAACGACTCCGGCTCGGCTCTTCTCGAAGAGCGGCACATAACGCGGCGACGCGAGGAAGCTGAGGTCGTGCTCGGCCGCCCGGTCGATGGGGGCGATCGCCGTCACGACGGCGTCGCCGTCCCCGACCAATCGTCCGGAGACTGCGGTCGCAATGGCAGCGGCGGTGAAGGGGGATTTCCCTTCACCGCCGCTGCCCGACGCCGCGCGTCCCGCTGGACTCACGCGATCAGGGCTTCGGCTTGGTGATACCCGCCGGCGTCGTCATCGGCGCGCCGTTAGGCACCGGAACCGAGCTCACCGGACGCGCGGAGATGGTCTTCAGCCGCGCGATCACCTTGTCGGTGATGTTGAGCGTCGTATCCGCGGCCACGACCACGCCGCCCTGGGCGCCGACGTCGAACACGAACGCGTAGCCGTCCTGCGCGCGCACGTCGCTGATCGCCGTGTTGATGAGCTGCATGATCGGTCCCATCAGCTCACTCTGACGCTGCTGCGCCTGCTCCTGCAGCCCCTGCACGCGCTCCTGATAGGCCGCTTCCTTGTCGCGGATCGTCTTCTGCCGCGCTTCCTTCGCCGTCGGGCTCAGCGTCAGCTCCGACTTCGTGTAGGCAGTCATCATCGTGTTCAGCGAGTCGCCCATCAGCTTCACCTGCCCCTGATAGGCCTGCATCTCCTTCTGGAACTGCGCCTCGGCTTCGGCGCGACCCGGCGCCTGCGCGAGGATCGCGCGCGAGTCGATGTACGCGAACCGCGGCGCGGCCTGCGCGCGGGCAACGGTGGGAACGACGGCGCAGGCCGCGAGCGCGATCACACCTGCGCGAACGAAACTGGTCATGAGTGCTCCTCGAATGTTAGAAGATCTGTCCGAGCTTGAAGTGCAGCTGCCACGCCGGGGCGATCTGCCCCTTGGCGTTCACACGATCGAGGCCGTAGCCGACGTCGATCCCGAGCGGAGCGATCGGCGTGATGACCGACGCGCCGAATCCAATGCCACGCTTGAGGCGCATGTTGATGTCACGCGCCCGCTCCCAGACGTTGCCCGCGTCGAAGAACATGTCGACGTAGATCTGCTGGTTGAGCCGCATCCCGAACTCGGTGCTCGTCGTCAGGAAGGCGCTGCCGAAGTCACTGACCGAGTTCGCGCCGTTGCTGTTCGTGCCGTTAGGCAGCACGCCGCGCGGCGTGACCGAGAACTCCGGGTATCCGCGGAGCGGCTCGCCGAACTGGACACCGCCGAGGATGAACTTCTGGTACTGGAAGAAGGCGCCCGGGTCGCCGAACACGGTGCCGGCCCGCAGCTTGGTCCCGAGCACGAACTTGATCGGCGCCGATCCGGGCTTCCCGCCGCCGAGCTGGCCGACCGGAGCGTACCCGAAGATCTCCGTCGTATACCGCTGGAAGCTCGCGTCGCCGCCAAGCGGGCCGCCGCTGAACTGCGCCGTCAACGACTGCATCGCGCCCGCCGTCGGGAACGGCATGTCGATCCGGGTGTCGTGCTGCGCCGTCAGGCCTAACGTCGAGCGGAGCGAGTTGCGGAGATAGAGGTTGTCCTTCAGCGACGGATCCTCGATCACGTCCTCGTTCTTCTGCGACTCGAGCCCGTACGAGGCGAACAGCCGCGAAAAGAGCGACCGGGGGAGCGGGAACCCGAGCTGCACGCTGCCGCCGATCCGGCGCGGCCGGCCGAACCCGGCGATCGAGTAGCGCGGCCGGCTGTCGTACGCCGACACGGTGCCGCTGATCCGCGATCCCTGGATCGCCGGATCGCTGTACGACAGCTGGAAGTCCTGCACGTACTTCCCGAACTGCCACTGGAGCGAACCCTTCTTGCAGAGACCGAACAGGTTCGGCTGCTCGAGGCCGATGAAGCCGCCGACCGAGTTCCCCCCCATCGACGCGCCGAAGTTCACGTTCCCCGTCTTCTTCTCCTTCACCCGGAAGATGACGTCGATGTCTCCCTGGTCGTTCGCCGTCTTCGTGTCGGGCGTCGGCAGCGGCGTCTCGAAGAAGCCGAGGTTCGCGATGTTCTGGTAGCTCCGGATCAACCGGTCCTGGTTGAACACGTCCCCAGGCAGGATGACGAGCTGGTCGCGGATGCACGCATCCGAGGTGAAGTCGTTGCCGGCAATCTCGATCCGGTTGATGATCGCCGGCCGCGACTCCTCGATCTCCCATCGCAGATCGACTGTCGGCACCGAATCTGGGCCGACCATCCGCCGCTCGACGACGGGCCGGATCTGCGCGTAGATGTACCCCTGATTGCTGTACGCCGTCCGCAGCTTCTGCGTCGCGTCGTCCCACTTCGCGCGATCGAAGACGTCGACCGGCGT
>JAICUE010000288.1 GCA_025936015.1 Gemmatimonadaceae bacterium | reverse complement strand
CCGGCTGTACTGCCGGATGAGCCGGCGAAGATCGCCGAGCCGGTGCGCCGTCAGGTACAACCAGAAAGCGCGCTCGCGGAACAGTTGATCGACCTGCGTGGCCGGCGTCGTGGCCGGCACCAGATCGGGAAGAATGCGGGCATTCGTCGTCGAATCGTTGCCGAGGGAAGCGCGCAGCGTATCCAGAATGGCCAGCGTTCCACCAACCCCGGCGTAATTGCCGGCGTTGAGCTGTGCCTCGGCGATGATCAATTGAGCCTCGGTGTACGATGCCAGAACTGCCGGCGTCGTACGCGCTGGATACTTCTCCTGCAGGAACAGCGGCGTCGAATTGTCGAATCCCGTCTCGCCCGCGTCCTTGTAGACCACGCGCGGGTCGCCGGTGTTCGTTCCGAGCGGGCGTCCAGCGGAGAGGTAATCCAAGCCGTTCCCGCCTTCCTTGTCCACCGCGGTCAGCCGCTGCGTGTTGATGGTGAAGATGTACACGCCATTGTACTCGCTGCCGCTCGTGGTGCGCGCTTCGATGTTGAACACGAAACCCTTCGGCACCAGCGCCGCGGTTGCTGCCGCGCCGGTGTAGTCCTTCAGGTCGAGCTGTGCACGCGCCTTTCCGACCAGCGCGAGATTCTTGTAGCTCCGCGACGTCTTGTCCGTATCAGCGGCGGCCGGACTGGCCAGCGCTGAATCGAACTTCGCGACGGCGCGCTCGAAGATCTGCTGGGTCGTCAACGGCTGGCCGTACTCCGGCACGCCGGCCGCGGTCAGGGTGCTGAACGGGACGCCCGAGCAATAATCCTCACCGAACAGGATCGTCGAGTAGCCGTCGAGCGCGTAGGCCAGGATGAGACCCGCTTCGTCCGGACCGTACTGCTGGTACCGGGTCGACGCGATCTCCGCCGCCGCACGCGCCTGGCTGAGCAGGATGAACTGTGACTCGTTGCTTCCGTTGTCCAGCTGGATGTTCCGCTGGTCCACCTGGTTGCGCGTCGGGAACGTGTCCGACGAACGGATCTCGTCGGCAAGCAGCCCGCTGTAGCCGATCTGGCCGCTGGACTCGTTCACATTGCTCGTTCCCATGTAAGCCGCGTGGAAACGCGCGACCGCACCGCCAAGAAGGATCGGCAGCGCCGCGGCGCTGTTGACCGACGTCGGCGTCGCGACGTCGGGATCCTCCACCTTCAGGATCTTGTCGATCGAGCAGCCCGTCGCTGCCGCCAGCACGCCCACGGCCATAGCGCCGTGAGCGGCCAGCCGAACAGCTCGAGCCATCGTCGGATTGATTGATTCTCTCATCTGCTATTCTCTCGTCTGGGTCAAACCCAGATCAGAAGTTGACGTTGACGCGAGCCGTGTAGTACCGGACCGCCGGCTGCGACAGGAATTCCGCCTGGTTGAAGTTCGACGCGCCAGCGTACGTGACCTCAGGATCGAGGCCGCTGTACTTGGTCCACGTCGCCAGGTTGCGACCGGCGAGCGTCAGGCTCAACCCGCTCGTGCCGAAACGCTCTGCCAGGCCGTTCGGCGCACGGAACACCACCGCCACCTCGCGGAGCTTGGTGAAGCTCGCATCCTCGATGTAGCCGGCAACGGTGCCGTATGCGTAATCCGCAACCGCACGCGCCTGGTCCCACAGCGGCGTGTTCGGATCGTTGACCGCGCGGCAGTTCACGAACACCGCGCAACGGAAGTCTTCCGAGCCGTTATACAGCTTCAGGCCACCGCGGTAGTCGAACAGCGCACTGACTTCGATGTTCTTGACCAGCGTCAGGCGCGGGCGGAAGCTGAACTCGCGCGTCGGGAACGGCGTGCCGAGATAGACGCCGGTATCGCCGACCTGCACTTCATCCGCCGACAACAGGCCGTCGCCGTTGGTGTCGGCGTAGCCGAGGATCGGCTGCTGCCAGTAACCACCCAGCGGATATCCGTTCTGGTGACGCTGCGTGTTCGCGCCAAGGCCGAACACGATCGGCGTGATGTCCTTACCGAGGTTGACGACTTCGTTCTTGTTCGTCGAGCCGGTCAGGGTGAAATCGAGCGAGACCGGGTTCGACTTGTAAACCTTCGCGTCGACCAGCATCTCGAGGCCGCTGTTCTGCACCTTGCCGATGTTGTCGAAGCGCGAGTTCGTCGCGCCTAACGACGGCGCCAGGCGGCGCGCGACGAGCGCGTTCGTCGTTTCCTTGTGATAGTAGGTGAACTCGAGGCGGGCCGCGTCGCGCCAGAAGCTCGCGTCGAACCCGGTCTCGTACTCGGCCGACTTCTCCGGCTTGAGCAGCGTGTTGCCCGTACCGCTCAAGACGAGCGCCGGTGCATCCGTGCCCTGGAACGCCGCGGTCGAGGCACCGAAGTACGTCGACGCATCGCGGAACGACGGGCGCTGGCCCGACTCGCCGAACGCGGCGCGCAGGCGCAGCGAGCTCACGTACGGCTGCTGCGGGAAGAAGCCTTCTTCGCCAATGACCCACGACAGGCTGACCGCCGGGTAGTACACCCAGCCGAAGTCAGAGCCGAAGGCGCTGTTCTTGTCGGTACGAATTGCCGCCGTGGCGAACACCTTGTCGCGCCACCCCACCTGCTCGCTGAGGTAGCCGCCGAGCGTCACGTTCGTCTGGCTCGACTCGTCGATCGAGAAGAACGAGTTCGCGCCGCCAAGCGACCCGATGCCCGGCGTGAAGTTCTCGCCGAACGCCTCGATGCCGTGCGAGTAATCGCGGTTCCACTGCACACCGATCGAGCTGCTCGTCGTCAGGTCCGGCGTCGGCAGGTACGTCGCCGTCAGGTTGCCGTTCGCCGTGTAGTTGAAGAAATCGTACGGATCGAGCTGGCGTTCGCCGGATGCGGCATCTGGATCGAAGCTGGCCGGGAAGGTTCCGACGGTAACGTTGAAAACGTCCGTCCGGCGCGACCAGTCGAGACCGGCCGTTCCGTTCGCCGACAGCCATGGCAGGACCTGCCACGCCGCGTTGAAGCCGTTGGTAAACCGGTTGATATCCTGGTGCGTGTCGAGCTTGAAGAGATCCGACGGCAGCACGCCGTAATAGCCATGCGTCGCGTCATCGTAAGCTGTGCCGAGCAGTCCACCGGAGACGACACCCTCGGTGTTGTTGTCGTTCTGCGGCCGGCCCAACGAGCTGTTCAGGTAGCCCGAGGTCACCGTGACCTTCAGGTTGTCGCGAAGCTGACCGGTGATGTTCGCGCGCAGGTTGTAGCGCTGAAGCAGGTTCGGGGCGTAGACGCCCTGCTCCCGCTCGACATCGCCGGAGACATAGTAGGTCGCCTTGTCCGCACCACCAGAAGCGCTGAGCCCGTACTTCTGACGGTTGCCAACCCGGAACGGGCTTGCATCCTCCAGCGGGTTGAACGAGTTCACGCCGCCCAACGTGGTGCAGTTTCCCGCAGCCTGCTCGGGAAGCGGGCAGGTGCCGATGACGCTGTCACCTTTCGAGTTGAAGCCGTAAAAGCCCTGCTGGTCGTAGTTCGCCGGGTACGCGGTGACGTCATAGATCTTGCCGCCCTCGGCGAACGAGTTCCACTGCGTCTTGCCCGCATGTCCACGCTTGGTCGTCACCTGGATGACGCCGTTGGCCGCCGCGGTACCGTAGAGCGCCGCCGCCGCCGGACCCTTCACGATCTCGATGTTCTCGATGTCGTCCGGGTTGATGTCGTTGAAGCGCGACGGGTTCTGTCCGCCGACGCCGATGCGCGACGACTGCGAGTTGTTGTCGACGCGAATGCCATCGATGATCAGGATCGGATCATTCGAGAGCGAGATCGAGTTCGAGCCGCGGATACGGATACGCGACGCCGCGCCCGTAGCGCCACCCGCTTCCTGCACCGACACGCCGGCCGTGCGCGACGACAGCACGTCCGAGAGGTTGTTGACCGGTGCCAGGGGGAGCGAGTCGACGTTGATCCGGCCGACCGTCACGCCCTTCTCGCGCTGGCGCTGCTCTTCACCAGTCGCGGTCGTGATGACCTGATCGAGGATGACGGCGCTCGGTGCAACGGCGAAGTCGACGCGTGCCGACTGGCCGGCAACGATTTGAACCGGCTTGGTGACAGACTGAAAGCCGATGCGCAACACACGGAGTTGGACGCTTCCCGCCGGGACGCCGGCGATCGTGTACACACCCTGGGCGTTCGTGCGGCCGCCAAGCGTTGTCCCGACGACGACGACCTGTGCCTCGGGGATCGGGGCCTGCCTTTCCTGGTCGGTGACTGTTCCCGTCACCGTACCATTTTGCTGCGCGAACGCGCTCGCTGGCATCACTGCCGCTGCAAGCGCGAATGCGACAGCTAGAAACTGACGTTGCTGTCGTTCCATTCCTCCTCCTTTCCATCCGAACGATGGGGTGAAGCGCCACATCACCCGTGTGGCGAACCGCGCTGCGCCGCCAGGCGCCAGCGCCCTGCACCGGTCACGCAACAAGACCGGGTCCAGGCGGTAAATGAGCAGTCGGTCGCACGCAGCTTTCTGCGT
>JAICUE010000261.1 GCA_025936015.1 Gemmatimonadaceae bacterium | reverse complement strand
TGCGCGCGGTGCGGGAGAAGATGTGGGATCCGGGCGAGGGACTCTTTCGCGACTTCGACGTGCGCACCGGCGAGCGATCGCATGTCCGCGCGGCGGCCGGCTTTCTCGTCTATGCGACCGACCTTGCCAATGCCGATCACCTCCTGGGACTCGAGCGAAACCTGCTCGATCCCGACCGGTTCTGGACCGCGTTCCCGGTTCCGTCGGTCTCGCTCGATGACCTCTCGTTCACGCCGTACGGCGAGCGCGGAGGCGAGGGAGACCCGGCGCCGCGCGGCGGACGGGCGATTCCGTTCACGACGAGCGGAGTGATCGACGCGGCCGCCCGCGCCGCGCTCGCCTACGCACCGCACCTCCGGCCTAACGTTGCGACGCTGCTGCACCGCTTCGTCCGTCTGCTCTTCCACGACGGAGACCTCGGTCGCCCGAACTGCTATCCGGACTACAACCCGTTCACCGGCCACCCGTCGCTCGCGTCCGGCGCCGATGACCACATGCTCGCCGCGGTGAACGACCTGATCATCCAGTACGTGCTCGGCGTTCGCCCGCACGCGAACGGCATCACGATTGACCCGTTCCCGTTCGCACTCGACCACGCCGAGCTGCGCGGCGTCCACGTTCGCGGCAAGGTCCTCGACGTCGTCGTCAGCGGCGACCGCGTGACCGTCACCGCCGACGGCGCGAAGCGCGAGGAACGGTTAGGCACGCGAATGGAGCTGTGAACGAAAGCCGTTCGGCGCGGCGCCGTAGCCGCACGCTGTCGGCGCTGGGCTGTAAGCGATAAGGGGTAAGCAGTCAGCGAACGGCGGAAGGTGCGCGCACCTTCCGCCGTTCGCTGACCGCTTCTCGCTTACTGCCTACTGCGGGCTACTTCGTCGCGCCCGAGCTGCCTTCGGAAACAGCGGGCTGGGCTCCGGCCGTGCGAACTTCGATCTTCCGCGGCTGCGGGATCGCGGCCTTCGGGATGTGGACCGTCAGGACGCCGTTATTGAACGTCGCCTCGATCTTGGACTCGTCGAGGTTCTTCGGCACCCGGAACGAGCGCGAGAAGCCGCCATAGCTCCGCTCGACGAGATGGTAGCGGTGCTGCTGGTCCTCCTTCCGCTCCTCGACCTTCTCGCCGCTCACGGTGAGGACGCCGTTGTCGGCGGTGAGCTGGATGTTCTCCGGCGCGACGCCGGGGATCTCGAGCGAGAGAGTCAGCTCACCCTCCGATTCGCGGATGTCCACCGGCGGCATCCAATCGTTCACGCGCGTGGCGCTGCTCCCGGCGAGCGCGCCGAGGGTGTCGTCGAAGAGTCGGTCGATTTCGCGGCGCAGGCTCACGGCCGGAGCGGCGATCGCGGTACGGTACACCATAAGTCGTCCCTCCTGGATGTTGGCTGTTGATGGCGGGCAGCGCCCTCGCGCGCCCGACACCTCGGCTGAGGGCAACCGCCATGCACGGAAAAATTTGCCAGTCCGGCAAAAGTGCCGGTCGGCGCTCTGTCACGATTGCCGCGTGTTTGCCAGCTCGACACGCGTGACCAATTGCCGGGCTCGTCGGTCATAATGTCCCGTGCTCGCGCCAGTGAAAAACTGGTGATGCCGGCCCCGCGACGATGCGGCGGCGGCAGCTGTCCTGCGAGCCGGACCCGGATCGAGCCGTCTTGAACCACGCCGCACGCCTATCGCCGACGAGCGCCCTCAAGCTCGTGACGCCGTCGATCGCCACGATCGCCGACGTCGCGGCGTTGCTCGCGACCGGCGACGCCCTCGATCGCGTCGTCCCGAGCGTCCTCGGGATCGTCGCCGAAGCGTTAGGCGCGCGCGAGTGCTCGCTCTGGAACATCGACGACACCGGCCTCTGGCGCGCCTATTCCCTCGGCGACCCGGCGACCACGGTCGACGACGTGCGCCGCCGCCTCGAGTCCAACACGCTGATGGGCGACGGCCTCGTGCTCGCGCGACTGTCCACCGGAACCCGGGCGTTAGGCGTGGTCGTCGTCGCGATCGCGCGCGAGATCACGAGCGAGGAGTTCGTCCTCCTCACGACGATCGGGACGATGCTCGCTCCCGCGCTCATTCATGCCGAGCATTCGCGGCACCTCGAGACCGAGGTCGCGCTTCGCACGCGGCAGATCGAGCAGCAGCGCCGCTTCACCGAGCGGATCATCGACTCGATGCCGGTCGGCCTCTACGTGATCGACCGGGAGTTCCGGATCCAGGCGTGGAACCGCAAGCGCGAGACGGGAATGCAGGGCGTTTCGCGCGAGGAAGCGATCGGCCGGACGATCTTCGAGATCCTTCACCGCCAGCCGGCCGAGCTGCTGCGGAACGAGTTCGAGGACGTCTTCTCCACCGGGCGGATCGCCGAGTTCCAGATGGAATCGTCGGCGAGCGGCGAGCATCGCACCTATCGCATCACGAAGATCCCGATGCGCGTGAATGACACGGCGGTGACGCACGTGATCACGATCGGCGAGGACATCACTGAATGGCGCGAAGCGCAGGAGCGCTTCGCGCAGGCCGAGAAGCTCGCGGCGATCGGAACGCTCGCGGCGGGCGTGATGCACGAGATCAACAATCCGTTGGCGACGATCGCGGCCTGCGGCGAGAGCCTGCAGCTCAAGCTCAAGGACATGAGCGATGCCGGACAGCCGATCCCGCAGGAGTCCGGCGATTACCTCTCGATCATCGACCAGGAAGTGCATCGCTGCAAGCGGATCGTCAATGGCCTGCTCGAGTTCAGTCGCCCGCGCGCGGTCGGCAAGGAAATCGTCGACCTCAACGAGGTGATCGAGAAGACGCTCTTCCTGCTCAAGCACCACGCGAGCTTCAAGAAGATGTCGATCGAGCTCGACCTCGATCGCGTCGGCCGGCCGTCGATCGAGGGCAATGCCGAACAGTTGATCCAGGTCTTCATGGCGCTCCTCCTCAACGCGACCGATGCGATGGGCGAGCAGGGCCGTGTGGGGCTGCGCACGCGAGCCGCGACCAATCCGGGCGACATGGTCATCGCCGAAGTCACCGACGAGGGACACGGTATCAAGCGCCAGGAAATGCAGAAAATCTTCGAGCCGTTCTTCACGACGAAGCCGCCCGGCCGGGGCACCGGACTCGGACTGTCGATCTGCTACGGCATCGTCGCCGAGCACGGGGGACGCATCGAGGTCGACAGCCTGCCGGGACAGGGAAGCACCTTCCGCATCTTCCTTCCGCGAGTCGCCGCATGAAGGAGAAGATCAAGGTGCTCGTCGCCGAGGACGAAGCGAACCTCGGCACCATTCTCGACAGCTTCCTCACCGGGCGTGGCTACTCGGTGACGACCTGTCGCGATGGGCGCGCTGCGCTCCAGGCGCTGCGCGCGGAAGCCTACGACGTCGCGCTGCTCGACATCGTGATGCCGGAGATGGACGGGCTCGAGGTGTTGCGCCAGGTGCGCGACGAGCCGACTCCCCCCGAGGTGATCATCATAACGGGGAACGGCACCATCGAGACCGCGATCAGCGCGATGAAGCTCGGCGCATACGACTACATGTCGAAGCCGTATCGCATGGCGGAGATCGACGTGCTGGTGCGCCGGGCGTGGGAGAAGCGCCAGCTCTCGAAGGAGAACGAGTTCCTCCACTCGCGGCTGTCGCGCGTCGACGCGGTGCCGGAGATCATCACGCAGCATGCGGCGATGCAGTCGGTCCTGCAGCTCGTCGAGCGGCTGGCGCGGAGCGACGCGGCGGTGCTGGTGACCGGCGAGAGCGGGACGGGGAAGGAGCTGATCGCGAAGGCGGTGCACCGTCTGTCGCCGCGCGCCGAGGCGCCGCTGGTGGACATCAACTGCGCCGCGATCGCCGAGAACCTGATGGAGAGTGAGCTGTTCGGTCACGAGAAGGGCGCGTTCACCGGAGCGTTAGGCAGGAAGACCGGGTTGTTCGAGATGGCGGCGGGCGGGACGCTGTTCATGGACGAGATCGGCGAGCTCGATCCCAAGCTGCAGGGCAAGCTGCTTCGCGCGCTCGAGACCGGGACGTTCTTCCGGGTCGGCGGGACGCAGAAGGTCGAGGTTGACGTCCGGATCATCGCGGCGACGAACAAGGACCTGGGCAAGGCGGTGCAGGACGGGACCTTTCGTCAGGATCTCTTCTACCGGATCAACACCCTCAACATCTCGCTCCCCCCGCTCCGCGACCGGACCGTCGACATCCCGCTGATCGCCGATCACTTCCTCCACCGTTATGGCGGCGCGAACCCGCCGAAGCTGAGCGACGAAGCGATCGCCGCGCTCCAGGCATACTCGTGGCCAGGCAACGTCCGCGAGCTGCGCAACGTGATCGAGCGCGCGGTGCTGCTCGCCAACGGCGGCGTGATCTACGGGCGCGATCTTCCGCTGACGACCACTCCCGCCGCCGACGTCGCCCGCGCGGCAGGGTCCGAGCTCACCCTCGAGGAGCTCGAGCGCCGCCACATCGAAGCGGTGCTGCACCAGGCGAACTGGCACCAGGGCAGAGCCGCGACGGTACTCGGTATCTCGTCGAAGACGCTCTATCGGAAGATCCGCGAATACGGATTCATCCGCCCCCGAGAGGCGTAGCCACCCGCGCCCGCCGGCGCCCACTAGCGAACCCCAGCGCCGCGCGAGACACTACACCGTCATCGCGCAGCCGCCGTCTCGAGCCGCCGTTCTCTCGTCTCTCGTCTCTGGTCCCTCGTCGCCTGCCTCATGGCCGATCCCCTGCCTCGTGCCGCCTGACCTCATGCCCCTGCCAGCATGCCGAGTGGCCGGGCAGCCTGCCTTATGCCTCATGGCAGT
>JAICUE010000052.1 GCA_025936015.1 Gemmatimonadaceae bacterium | reverse complement strand
GCGAAGGGCGAGAAGAAGGACAGCGTCACCACGATCAAGCCCTGATCGTGGGGCGGCGGTCCGGCGGAAGCTGCCTTCCGTTCCGCCGGACGCGCACGCGGTTCACTCACTCGACGATGCCGACGCGCACTCCACGCCGGTCACCACGTTCGTACTGTGTAGTCCTTCTGTTCGCCGGCGCGATGAGCGCCTGCGGAGGCGGTGGCGCGAGCAAGCAGATCGAGACTCTCCAATCGTGGCGTGCCACGATCGATCTCGCCGCCGAGGCGCGACTGCGCGGCTGGGTCACGCCGCGCTACGTTGACCAGCTTCGCGATGAGGCGCGCAAGGCGGTAAAGGCGGGTGAGCAGTCGGTCCCTGCCGCCAAACCCGCGGAGCGCGACAGCCTGGTTGCAGCGAACGCGGGATTGCGCGCGTCGCTCGCCCGCCTCGACCGCGTCGGGCCATGAGCAAGGTCGCCGAGGTCGCGTTAGGCGTCGTCACCGGGATCGGTGGGTTTCTCGAGGTCGGATCTCTTGCCACCTCGGCGCAGGGCGGCGCGGAGTTCGGCTTTCAGCTCGGCTGGGCAGTGCTGCTCGGAAGCATCTCGCTGATGGTGTTGATGGAGGCGAGTGGCCGGCTCGCGGCAGTGAGCAACCGGACGCTCGTCGACCAGCTGCGCGAGCGATTCGGGATACGCTTCTTCCTGCTTCCACTCGTCGTCGGGCTGGTCGTGAGCCTGCTCGTGCTCTCCGCCGAAATCGGTGGTGTCGCGCTCGCGCTGCAGATTGCGTCCGGCGTGCGCTTCGAGATCTGGGCGTTGCCCATCGCGTTCCTCGCCTGGCTGCTGCTCTGGCGCGGGACATTCGGCATCGTCGAGAAGGGCGCGGCCTACTTCGGGCTCGTCTCGATCATCTTCGCCATCGCCGCGGCGGCGCTGCATCCCCGCTGGCTCTCGGTCGGAGCCGGGCTGATCCCGACGCGCCCCACGCACGATACCGCGCGGTACTGGTACCTCGCCGTCAGCATCCTCGGCGCGTCGATCAGCCCTTACCTCTACATGTTCTATTCGGCCGGCGCGATCGAGGATGGCTGGAACCACGAGCATCTCGGCGTGAATCGCGTCACGTCGCTGCTCGGGAACGTCTTCGGTGGTGGGCTCTCGTTGATGGTGGTGGTGGTCGCGGCACTCGTCTTCCTGCCGCGCCACATCCACATCGATGCATACGAGCAGCTCGCGCTCATCATGACGCCGGCGCTCTCCCATCCCGGCTTCGTCTTCTTTCTCGCGACGTTAGGCGTCACCTGCTTCGGTACGACGCTGGAGATCGCGCTTGCGATCGCCTACATGCTCGCGCAGGGGCTCGGATGGTCGTGGAGCGAGAACCTGCGGCCGTCGAAGGACTCGCGGTTCAGCGTGACCTACACGGCGGTCCTCCTGCTCGCGGCGATTCCGGTGGTCCTCGGCGTGAACGTGCTCGGCCTGACGAACATCTCGATGGTGCTCACCGCGGCGAGCCTGCCGGTGACCGTCGTCCCGATGGTCGTCCTGATGAACGACCGCGACGTGATGGGGAAATCGGTGAACGGCATCATCGCGAACGTCGCGCTGATCGCGATCGCGGTGATGTCATGCGCGATCCTGCTCGCGGCGTTCCCGCTCCAGCTGCTCGGGGGCGGATGACGTGAAAGGAATCCTGCTCGTGCATGATGTGCTCGACGCACAGCTCGTCGATCGCACCCAGCAGAAAATGGGACGCGTCGATGGGCTCGTGCTCGAGCTCCGAGACACGGAGCCGCCGCGTGTCGCCGCACTGCTGATCGGAGGCTCGGTGCTGTCCGAGCGTATCGGTGGCTGGATGGTCGCGCTGACGAATGCGGTGTCGCGGCTGCTCGGCATCGACCGCGTCGTGACACGAATTCCCTTCGAGAAGGTCCGGACGGTGGGCAGCTGCGTGGAGCTCGACGTCGACGGCAAATCGACAGGTGCCATGCGCACGGAGAGCTGGCTCGACGACCACATTGTCTGCCGGATCCCCGGCGGACCCGGGCCGGAGCGAAAGTGAGTCGCGAGATCCGAATCGACCGGCTCAGCGGGCGAAGCGTCTACGATTCAGCGGGACGCAAGGTCGGTCGCATCCGCGAGCTCCTTGGCGAGATCGAACGCCCCGGGAGCGGCGAGTACGTCGTCCGCGAATTCCACATCAGCACCGGTGGGCTGCTCGAGTCCCTCACCGGCGTGCAGTTCGCTCGCGTATTCGCCGAGCGATCGGGCCGGCGCGCGAACCGCGTCGTCGTCGACTGGCGCGATCTCGACCTGTCGAACCCCGAGCGGCCGCTCCTGCGGCGGCCGCTCGCCGAAATCGCACGCCCGATTCCGGACCGTTAGGTCGCGGTCAGCCGCGCTCGATGGTTTCCAGCCGGCGGAGCGCGACCTTGATCGGCACGATCGTCGCCACGATGCAGAGCGTGGCGGCGAGGCCGAAGCCGAGCAGCATCTCGGTGGTGCTCGTCTCGGTGTTGTAGATCCGCGCGCTCAGGTAGCTGTAGACCGGTCGCGCCTCGAGGATGATCGTCCCGCCGATCACGGCAACTGACGCCATCATGAACAGCAGTCCGCCGAACGAGGTGGGAATCTGCGCCGCGTTCTCCGTCTCGAACTGCGGGTAGAGCGTCCCGAACCCGATCGCCATCCCGGCGATGGCGAAGGTCAACAGCACGATCGAGAAGAGCGAGACCCACATCATGAATTCGCTCGTCTTGAGCAGGTAGTTCGTCGACCCGACGATGCCTAACGCGAGGACGAGCAGAGGCAGCGTCCCGACCCAGAACTTCGACCAGAGCAGGTCGTGCATCGACAGCGGGCTGGATCGCAGCAGCCAGAACGTCCTGCCTTCGAGACTGACACCGGGGAAGATGAACCGCGCCGCGATCGACGCGAGCACGAAGCCGGCGAGCACGAGGTTCAGGAAGGGGACGATGTTGACGATGAAGAAAGTCAGGCCCTCACCGGTCAACGGGAGGTACTTGATGTTGAAGACGTAGACGACGATCAGGACCGCGAGCAGGATGAGCTGCGACCACTGCGTCGTGTCGCGGAAGAAGAGCCGCAACTCCTTCAGGATCAGCTCGCGGCGGCGGACGCCGAACGGTGTCAGGATCGCGCCGATGATACGGCGCGTGATGCCGTCGCGGGCGAAGGTCTGCGCACTTTCCTGCGCCTTCGTGTAGCCGCGCGCGTAGAGCCAGCGGTGCAGCAGCGCGCCGAGCACGATCGCCGCGGCAGCCGTCGACCAGAGCAGGTAGAAGGGAAGCAGGTCGTCAGGCCCGCGCAGCCAACCCATCACCGCCTGCTGCACCCACTCGCTCGGCAGCATTGGCGACGTCGGTCCGCGCAGCAGGACGATGAAATCCATCAGCGAGCGGAATCCTTCCGGGCGCGCGAGCTTCTCGGGGCGGAGGATGCGGAACAGCAGCACGAGCCCGGCCGCGGCCAGCACGGCGATCAGGCTGAGGATGTCCCGCGTCCGCCGCGCTGGAAAGATGTTCACCAGCAGCAGCGTGATCGCGCTCCCGATCACCGTCGGGATGATCAGGAACGGCAGGAACGTCGCGATCACGATCACCGGGTACAGCCAGCCGCCGTGATACGCGGCGCCATACGCGGTGAACATCGGCACCGCGAGCAGCACCACCATCCAGCTCGAGTGCACGAGTGTCTCGAGCAGCTTCGCCCCGTACAAGCGCAGCCAGTCCACCGGCGCGGCGACGAGCATGTCGAGGTCGCGCGCGAGGAAGAAGCTCGACAGCGCCGTTATGATGTTCGACAGCAACAGGATCGACATGAAGCTGACTAGCATCAGCCCGAGCAGCTTGCCGGCGAGCAGCGCGCCGATGTCGGTCGCGTTCCGGAAATAGACGAGCATCCGGAAGAGCATCGCGAAGATGAAGGTCCAGAAGCCGAGGCCGAGCAGCGCGAGCAGCGTGTAGCGCGCGCCGCGGCCTCGTTCGCCGCTCAGCGCCCGCGCCCGCACGGTCAGCCACTTCGGGCCGAGCAGGTGGAGGAGCGCCGGGTTGGGAAGCTCGTCGCCGCCGGCGACGACGCCGTCAGGCATTCAGCACCTCGACCAGCTCGCGCGCCGCGTTCTCTCCGGTCAGGCGGAGGAAGATCGTCTCCAGCCCCTCGGTGCCGGTCGCCGCGCTCGCTCGCAGCTCGTCCATCGTGCCTAACGCGCGGAGCTTGCCGCCCTGGACGATCCCGATCCGGTCGCACATCGACTCGGCCACCTCGAGCGCGTGCGTGCTCATCATGATCGTGTTGCCGCGGTTCACGTACTCGCGGAACAGGTCCTTGAGGATGCGCGCCGCCTTCGGGTCGAGTCCGACCATCGGCTCGTCGACGACGATGACCTCGGGACGATGCACGAATGCGCTGCTGATGATCAGCTTCTGCCGCATGCCGTGGCTGTAGCTCTCGACCAGCTCGTCGCGCCACTCCTCGAGGTCGAAGAGGGCGAGCAGCTCGCGCGAGCGATGCTCGACCGCCGGGCCGTCCTGCTCGTACAGGCCGGCGACGAAACGGAGAAACTCGATCCCGGTCAGCTTCTCGTAGATGAACGGGCGGTCGGGGATGAACCCGAGCTTCGCCTTCGCCGCGGTCGGATCCCTGACGAGGTCCACTCCGCCGATGCTCACGCGACCCGAGGTCGGGCGAAGGATGCCGGCGATCATGCGGAGCGACGTCGTCTTCCCCGCGCCGTTAGGCCCGAGGAACCCGAACAGCTCGCCGGGCGGGACGGTCAGCGAGAGCGCATCGACGGCGGTGAACTTTCCGTAGCGCTTGGTCAGCGCGTTGAGCTCGATCATGGCGTGCGGGGCTGATGCGTTCGCGTCGCGCGCGAACGCATTGCCTAACGCGCGCTCACGACGTCGATCTTGAGGGTGCCGATCAGCCGCAGCAGATCCGCCTGACGGCTCAACCCACCGAGCGTGAAGCGGAGATGCCCGGCGTCGGCCGGTACCTGGCCGAAGGTCGGATCGACCGCGACCCAATCCGTCAGATAGACTTCCGGCCACGCGTGGTAGTAAAACTTCCCGCCCACATAGGCGAGCCCGGCCGCGATTCGCGTCGGAATCCCCTCGGCGCGCGCCAGCGCGGTGAACAGCGCCGCGTGCTCGTTGCAGTCGCCCGAGCGCGTCCGCAGTACCGTCGCGGCGTCGGGAATGCCGATCGTCGTCCGCTTCGCCAGTGAGTCGTGGACCCACTGGTTGAGCAGCCGAACCCTCGCCACCGGGTCCGTCTCCCGCCCGACGATCCGTCGCGCGGTGGCAACGATCGCCGGATCGCGAGTCAGCCCCGGCTCAGAGCGCAGCGCGGGAAGCAGTGCCTGCCCCTCCGCGCTGCCGAGATCGATCTTCCTGTCGATGCGCAGCTGCTCCGGCGCCTCGCGCCTGACGGTCAGCGTGTCCCCGTCCATGTGCTGACGGCCGCCGTCGATTGCGAAGCCATGGAGGTCGGTGCCGGTCAACCGCACGCGCAGCTCGCTCAGCGCGTTCACCTTCACCAGCCGGTTGCTCGCGATCGCCGTGGTCTCGAGAATGTCGCGGTCCGCGGTCACGTGCCCGCCCCGTGCTGCCCCGTCGAGCTTCCAGTTCTCGAAGGCGATCTCGTATGCGCGTCGCTCGATCGAGAGCCCGCCGGGCAGCTGCGCCCTGACGACGCGACCCTGCTCGTCCACCCACGCGCTGAACGTCTGTGCCGAGTCCGTCTTCAGCTTCCACGCGCGCACCGTGTCGGCGTGGGCGATCACCCACCGCCTCGTGGCCGTGTCGAGCTTCGCCGAGTCGCTGACGACGAACAGCGATTCGGCGATGATGTCGACCGTGACCGGCTTCGGCGTCAACTCGACGGGATCGAAGACGCTGAGCGTCGTCTTCCCGCCTATCTTCGGCTGGTCGCCAAGAACCGCGACGAGCGGCACGAGCGTCGGTAGCAGGATCGGGGCTGTGAGCCTGACCCGCGAGAGCGATGGTTTCGCCGAGTCGCCGACGGAGAGCTCGAGCACCGAATCCCCGACCACATGGCCTCGCGCCTGGAACGGGATAGAGTCCGTCTCGAGCGAGAGCGTGAAGCTGTCCACCCGCAGCGATCGCGACAAGGTCACCACCGATCGCGTCTCGGCGCGCTTCTCCTCTCCGCCTAACGGCAGGTCGGCGACGAGATAGTCGGTCGCGGTGATCTGCTTGGCCGTGGTATCGATGGTCGATGACGCGAAACCGATCTGCTCCCCGGCGCGCGTCACGGCGAAGAACACCGCGCCGGGATTCACCCGCATCGCCGCGACGGCAATGTTGTCGGCGCGGGGTCCGAACAGCGCTCGCCGCGCGAGGAAGGCGAGGCCGATCGCCCATAGCACGAGCACGGCGATCGCGATCGCGCCGCGCCTGCTCTTCTTCCGCCTGACGGCCGCGGGCGGTGCCGGCGGCACGACCCCGCTCACCCGGTTGTCCTCAACGGCGCTGCGTGTCGCGCGCCCTCTGGTACGCGAGCGATGCTTCGGCGGGCCGTCCCATCCGGTCGAGGATGATCCCGATCCCCTTCTGCGCGCGCCAGTTGTTCGGTGCGAGCGCTGACGCCTGCTCGTACGCCGCGAGCGCGGCCGGCAGGTTGTCGACGTGGTTGTAGGCTTCGCCAAGGTAGTAGTGCGCGCCGGTCGTCACCGGATCGAGCTCGATCGCGCGGCTCAGCGGCTCGACCGCCTCGCGCCAGCGCCCACGGCGGCAGAAGACGATGCCGAGACTCAGCCACGCCTCCGCATTCTTCTCGTCGACGCGGAGCGCGCGACGCAGGTCGGCTTCGGCCGCGTCGTACTTGAGCTTTCCGCTCAGCAGCGCGGCGCGATTGCACAGCACCGAGACATTGTCCGGCTCCGTCTCGAGTGCGCTGTTCAGCTCGAGCAGCGCAGCGTCGACGTCCCCCTTCTTCTCGAGCAGCAGCGCGAGGTTGTTCCGCGCGCGCACGTTCGTCGGGAATTTCGCCAGCAGCTGCCGGTACGCCGCGATCGCCGCCGGAACTTCGTTCTTGTCCGCATGCTCGCGCGCGACCGCGAACATCGCTCCGCTCCCGTCGTCGGGCAGGGCGACTGGTTGTCCGTCGGGCGCGCTCGCGGCCGGGAACATCGTCGTGTCTTCGAGCTGCGGATTCTGGTCGGTCATGTCAGGCGAGCGCGAGTGAGGTCTCACCGTCGATCCACTCGAGATACTTCTCGAGGCCGGCCGACACGGGGAGGGCGAGCAGCTCCGGCACCTTGTACGGATGCAGCTCGCTGAATGCGAGACGCAGCCCCTCGAGTCGAGCAGCGCGCGTCTTCAACAGGACGAACGTCTCCTGCTCGTCGGCAATCTTTCCCTGCCAGCGGTACAGCGACCGCGCGCCCGGCAGCACCGTTCCGCAGGCGATGAGACGCCGCTCGAGCAACCCGCGAACCAGCGTGAGCGCCTCGTCCGCCGACGTCACGGTAGTGAGGACCACGATCGCATCCGTATGAGGCATTCCGTTGAGAACTCCAGCGGTGGGACCCTCGCGCAAGCGGACTCACCCGGATCTCCGTCGCCTCGCTCGCGCGCGAGTCAAATGTCTAATTGATCGCCGTGCACCGCGATAGGGGGCGTGATGCAGCGCAACTTGAACGCGGGCGGTCCGAAAGCGAACTTACTCTGCTTATGGCGGACGAATCGCTGATCGTGCGCGGCGCGCGCGAACACAACCTGAAGAACATCGACGTCACGATCCCTCGCGATCGCTTGACGGTCATCACGGGACTCTCCGGCTCCGGAAAGTCCTCTCTCGCGTTCGACACGATCTACGCCGAGGGGCAGCGGCGCTACGTCGAATCGCTTTCGGCCTACGCCCGTCAGTTCCTCGGGCTGATGGAGAAGCCGGACGTCGATCTCATCGAGGGGCTTTCGCCCGCGATCTCGATCGAGCAGAAGACCGCCGGCCACAACCCGCGGTCCACCGTCGGCACGGTCACCGAGATCTACGACTATCTCCGGCTTCTCTACGCTCGCGCCGGAACTCCGCACTGCCCGAACTGCGGGCGCCCCGTCTCGCGGCAGAGCGCCGGCCAGATCGCCGAATCGATCCTCGGCTGGCCCGAAGACACCCGCGTCGAGATCATGGCGCCCCTCGTCCGCGGCAGGAAGGGCGAGTTCCGCGACCTGTTCGAGACCGTTCGGCGCCAGGGATTCGTTCGCGCCCTCGTCGACGGCGAGATGATCGAGCTCGCCGATCCGCCGAAGCTCAATCGCCGCCAGAATCATAACGTTTCGATCGTCGTCGACCGCCTGACGGTCCGCGCTGACGATCGCGGCCGCCTCGCCGACTCCGTCGAGACCGCGCTCAAGCTCGCCGAAGGAACCGTCGAGGTCATCCGGCACGACGGCGCACGCCCGGAAACGGCGCACTTCTCCGAACGTTATGGCTGCGCCGAGTGTGGTATCTCCATGCCCGAGCTCGAGCCGCGCCACTTCTCGTTCAACTCGCCCTTCGGTGCCTGCCCCGCCTGCAGTGGCCTCGGCACGCGCCACGAAGTGAGCGAAGAGCTGATCCTCGGCGATCCGCGCATCTCGATCCTCGAGGGAGTGATCCTCCCTTGGGGCGAGCCCTCGGGAAGCCTGCGTCGCGTCACGCTCCCCGCGCTCGCGCGCCAGCTCAAGTTCGACCTGAACGCGCCATGGGGGACGCTGCCGCTCAGCACACGAACCGCGATCATCCACGGCTCGCCCTCCAGGAAGACAGGCGAGGACACATGGCCCGGCGTGCTCGCGCTCGTTCGCGAGCGTTATGACGAGACCGACTCCGACTCGATTCGCCTCGAGCTGTCGGAGTACATGGTGCCGGTCCCCTGCAACGTCTGCGAGGGGAAGCGACTGAAGCCCGAGGCACTCGCGGTGACCGTCGCGTCGATGGGAATCGGCGACGTCGTCGCGCTCTCGGTGAGCGACGCACTGGCGTTCTTCGAGGGAATCGCCGTTCGCGGTGACGGACGCCCGGGTCTCGACTCCGAGATTGCGGGGCCGATCCTCAAGGAAGTTCGCGAGCGTCTCCGCTTCCTCGTCGACGTCGGCCTCGAGTACCTGACGATGAACCGCTCCGCCGAATCGTTGTCAGGCGGTGAGGCACAGCGCATCCGCCTCGCGACGCAGATCGGCTCACGCCTCGTCGGGGTCCTTTACATCCTCGACGAGCCGTCGATCGGCCTCCACCAGCGCGACAATGCGCGGCTGCTCGCGACGCTTCGCCAGCTGCGCGACCTCGGAAATACCGTCATCGTCGTCGAGCACGACGAGGAGACGATGATGGCCGCCGACTACCTGCTCGATCTCGGCCCCGCTGCCGGAAAGCACGGCGGCGAGGTGATCGCCGCCGGAACCGTCGCCGAGGTGATGGCGAATCCCAATTCGCTCACCGCCAAGTATCTCTCCGGCGAGCTCGCCGTCGAGACGCCGACGACGCGGCGCCCGCCGACACCCGACCGCGTCATCCGCGTCGAGGGCGTCACCGAGCACAACCTCCGCGACGTCACCGCCGAGATACCGTTAGGCACCTTCGTCGCGGTCACCGGCGTCTCGGGCTCCGGCAAGTCGACGCTCGTCGAGGACGTGCTGCACCGCGCGCTCGCACGCCATTTCTACCGGGCGCGCACGATTCCCGGCGCCCACGCGCGGATCACGGGACTCGAGCACATCGACAAGGTCATCGACATCGACCAGAGTCCGATCGGCCGCACCCCGCGCTCCAACCCGGCGACGTACACGGGCTTGTTCACCCCGATCCGCGATCTGTTCGCTGAGCTTCCCGAGTCGAAGATCCGCGGTTACGGACCCGGGCGCTTCTCGTTCAACGTGAAGGGCGGTCGCTGCGAAGCGTGTCAGGGCGACGGCCTGGTCAAGATCGAGATGCACTTCCTGCCTGACGTTTACGTCCCGTGCGAGGTGTGCAAGGGGAAGCGCTACAATCGCGAGACGCTCGAGGTCCGCTTCCGCGGACTCAGCATCGCCGACGTCCTCGAGCTCACTGTCGAGGATGCGCTTGGCTACTTCGAGAATCAGCCGCGTGTCCGGCAGAAGCTCGAGACCCTCAACGACGTCGGACTCGGCTACGTGCATCTCGGCCAGAGTGCGACGACGCTGTCCGGCGGTGAGGCGCAGCGGGTGAAGCTTGCCACCGAGCTGTCGAAGCGCGACACCGGCCGCACGCTGTACATCCTCGACGAGCCGACGACGGGCCTGCACTTCGAGGACGTCCGGGTGCTGCTCGCCGTCCTGCACCGCCTCGTCGACCGCGGCAACACGATCCTCGTGATCGAGCACAACCTCGATGTCATCAAGACCGCCGACTGGATCATCGACATGGGCCCCGAAGGCGGGGAGCGCGGCGGTACGATCGTCGCCGTCGGCACGCCGGAGGACGTCGCGCAGAACGAGGCCTCGCACACCGGTCATTATCTTCGCCCGCTGTTGCAGCGCGCCATCACCCGCCG